>DAOVEW010000046.1 GCA_030668755.1 Bacillota bacterium
GAGTGCCTGAGACAATGCGTGTGCTGCCCCTCGTTCTGCTCACAGCACTTCTGTGGCAACCGGCATGGGCGGATGACGCTGACAGCACGCGCGTCGCCGTCGTGTTTGGTAGCCACTCCTTCGACGCAGCGACTCCGGACGAAGCTGCCCTCGTTCGCACCTTCACCGATACCGTGACCGCGGCGCTGGAGGCGATCGGCGTTGCCTACGACTCCCTTGACGACTCAGATGTTGCGAACGGACACCTGGCGCGCTACGAGGTCGCGATCCTCCCCTACAGCTTTGTGATCCCCGAAGAAGAGAGCGAGGCCATTGAGCGCCGCGTTCGGTCGGGCGGAACGCTCATCGTCTTCTACGGCATCAACGAGCGGTTGGCCGATCTGCTCGGGCTGGATGTCGGCGCTCGCGTCGGCGGCGATTTCAGGAGTGTCCGTCTGGACGTTGGACGTCTGGAGGGCTTGCCGAAAAGCATCGAGCAGAACTCCTGGAACATTCGCAGGGTTGCGCCCAATCGGCCTGATGCGCAGGTCGTTGGCGAGTGGATTGGCCCCGACGGTGAACCCCTGCACGAACCAGCTCTCATTGTCTCTGCCAACGGCGCCTACATGGGGCATGTTCTCACAGCGGGCGATGTGGCCAACAAGGGGCTTATGCTGTTGGCAGTCCTGGAGCGTTTCCTGCCCGACCTTCGATCCGGAGCCGGGGAGCGGGCCATTGCCGCCGGCTCCCGCCATCTGGACGCCCTATCCATGCGGCTGGCGGGGTCCGCCGCCTCCCCAAGAAACCGACGCTGGGCCGGTAAACTGCTGGCCGAAGCGCGCGCGCAGATGGCGGAGGCCCGCAAGCGCGCTGTGCTCGGGCGCGACATGGACACGATCAAGACTGCCTTGGCTGCCCGCGACCACGCCTCCTTGGTCTACGCGCTGTCGAGTTCGGCGCGCAGCGGCGAGTTCCGCGGGGTCTGGATCCACAACGCTCACGGCATACCCGGATGGGGCTGGGAGCGCTCCGTACGAACGCTTCGCGATTGCGGCTTCAACGGACTGGTGGCCAACATGCTGTGGGCCGGCCTGGCGTACTACCCCAGCGAGCACCTTCCCGTCGCGCCATCCGTGGCGGAGCACGGCGACCAGATCGCCAAATGTCTGAAGTGGTGCAGGGAATTCGGGATTGAGCTGCATGTGTGGAAGGTCAACTTCAACCTCGAGACTGCCCCTGCGGAGTTCCTCGACCGGCTCAGGGAAGAAGGCCGTCTTCAGCGCGACCGAGACGGATCTGAGATCGCGTGGCTCTGCCCCTCTGACCCCCGCAATCTCGCGCTCGAGCGGGACTCAATGCTCGAAGTCGTTCGCAAGTACGATGTGGCCGGCATCCATCTTGACTACATACGGTATCCGCACGAAGGTGCCTGCTTCTGTGAGGGGTGTCGGGCCCGCTTCGAGCGTGAAGTCGGGGCAAAGGTAACTGAGTGGCCGCACGACGTGACAGAGGGATTGCTGCGCGATAGGTTTGCGCAATGGCGCCGCGATCAGATCACCAAGCTCGTCCGGGCCGTGGCAACAGAGGCACGGCGAATCCGCCCCGGCATAATGATCTCGGCCGCTGTGTTTGACTGGCCCGCCTCTCGTGACTGGGCGGGCCAGGGCTGGAAGCAGTGGATCGATGAAGGTCTGCTCGACTTCGTCTGTCCCATGGACTACACGCCCTCCACCGAGTTCTTCGAGTCGCTCATCGACCGCCAGGTGGGAACGGTGGGCGGCCGCGTGCCGGTCTATGCCGGCATTGGCGAGTTCCTGATCTCTGACCCGGATGTATTGATAGACCAGATAGAGAGTGCACGCCGACGAGGCGCAGACGGGTTCATATGCTTTTCCTACGAGCACATGGCGAGCACTGAGAATCGCCTCCCGGCACTCAGCGCGTCGCTCACTGCCGATGCGCCGGGCGTCTCACCTCATCCCGCTCCCCGCGTACGCTTTGACCTCCCCCGCCCGATCTCCAGCCCCTCCGGGCTGGTCTACCCCGCCCACAGCGAGATGACCGTACAGGTGGCCCTGTCCAAGCAAGGCAATTACGCCGAGCCTATCGCTCGCGCCGACGGGCTTCTTGGCGTCGAATCGGCAGAGGGCGAACGCGTCCAGGATCTTGGCCGGATCAGTTCACAGGACTGCGCGCCTTTCACGGCCCATCTCAGACTCCCGCCTGGCCGCTATAGGCTCATCGTGCGCGGGACGGTGTCCTTTGCCGCCTCCGGGGCACGCGAATTCGTGGCACGCAGCCGACCATTCGAGATGCTCCCGACGGATCGGGCCCCGGAGATCCCGGCGAACGGCGAGCCGACGCCCTAGACATGCTTGCGATGAGGCATGAAGTGGCCGCAGCGTCTATTGCGGGCGTGCAACTGACTGTCGTGGTGGTTGCGTCCAACGCCGAGCGCAAGCAGCTTTAGGTCCAGCCGAGGCGTGCACAGTGCCCATTGACCGGCAGCCGCCTTTCCCTGGGCGGCCAACAGACTCAAGGACATCTCGCGATCAAGTGTCCGGGCCCCACCCAAAGCCGACGAACTCTTGGCGTGGGATCACCTGGCGCAGCGCGCTGCTGGGGCTCGTGCTGGCCGGCAGCCTGTGCGCCCTCACCCCCTACAACGACTACGTCATTGGCAACACCTACATTGCGGGCAATCACTTCCCCGTGGGAGCAGCCGCCGTGCTGCTCGCGCTCTCGCTCCTGAATCTGCTTCTCCGCCGCCTGCGCGGCCGCGTCCTTCTGACCGCGCAGGAGATCACGGTTGTGTACATCATTGTAATGGTGACTTCCGGCATCCCATCCACCGGGCTGCTTCGCTACCTCCTCCCGGTGCTGACCACTCCCTACTACTTCGCCACCCCCGGGAATCGGTGGGAGGACGTGCTCTGGGGCCATATACCACAGTGGCTGGGAGTCAGCGACCCGGTTGCCGCGAGTTGGTTCTGGGAGGGAATGCCCGTGGGCGCATCTGTGCCCTGGGGGGCATGGTGGCTCCCCCTGTCTCGATGGGCCCTCCTCATCGCCGCCCTATGGCTGCTCATGCTCAGCCTTGCAGTCCTCGTGCGCAAACAGTGGGCCGAGAGCGAACGTCTGACCTTCCCGCTCATCCAGTTCCCTCTTGAGGTGCTGCGTCCCGGCGACGGAACCCCTGCATTGGCCTTCTTCCGCAACAGGCTCGTCTGGGTCGGCGCAGCCGCAGTCTTCTCTCTCCATCTGCTAAACGGACTGCATCAACACTTCCCCGCCATACCGAGCATCCCAGCATTCTGGGACTTGGACTCCTATCTCGCAGACAGACCCTGGAGCGCTTTGGCCCCGCTGTACATCGGAGTCTTCCCGGCGACGATTGGCTTCGCCTATCTGCTCTCTCTCGAGGTCGCCGCCGGCTTCTGGATTGCCACGCTCTTCATGAAGGCAGAGGGAGTTGTCTTGAGTTCCCTCGGCTATGAGGGAGCGAGTGCTTGGGGGGGCGTCATCAGCCAAGTGACGCGTGGCCAGCAGATGGGAGGGCTGCTCGTGCTCTCCCTGGTGCTCCTCTGGCCTCTGCGCCGGACCATGATCAAGTCCCTCAGACAGATCTTCGCCCCCAGCAAGACGGCCGATGACGCGCAGGAACCACTCAGCTACCGCTTTGCCGCAGCGGGGCTTGTCTGCGGGCTGGCCCTCGCCTTTGCCTGGCTAGTCACAGCCGGCATGGCCCCCCTGCTCGCCGCGGCATTCCTCCTCCTGCTCGTTGGCACTTACCTCGTGCTTACTCGTATCGTCGCCGAAGCCGGGATCTTGATGGTTCACCTCAGCTTCACTCCCGCCGACTACCTGCTCGCGCTCAGCGGGTCAGCGGGCCTGGGGAGCGCCAGTCTCACCATCCTCACGTTCGTTGACTGTGCCTTGACGTGGGACTTGCGCGAGTTCTTCATGCCATCCGCGCTCAACGCGTTCCGTCTCGCCGAGCAGTCGGGCATCAGGACCCGCAAGCTCAGCAGGCTCATCGGAGTGGCGCTGGTGCTGTGCGCGCTCATCGCTGTGCTTGCCTTCCTCCAGACGTGCTACCGCTCCGGGGCCGCCTCAGCCGCCGTAAGCCTGGATTCTCATCCCAGGCGCTTCTTCGCAACCCTCGCCTTCCAACTGGAGAACCCAAGCAAGCCCGCGAGCTTCGAGTATCTCGCTATGGCGGCAGGCGGCGCGCTCGTGGCCGCGCTCGCTTACCTCAGGGCCTACTTCGTGTGGTGGCCGATCCATCCGCTCGGCTTCGTCATGGCCACTTCCTGGGCGAGCCTGAACCTCTGGTCTTCGCTTTTCCTCGGCTGGCTCCTCAAGCTCCTGACGATCCGTTACCTCGGGCTTCGCGGGTACGTGCAGCTTCGCCCACTGTTCATGGGCATCATCATGGGCGATATCCTGGCAGCCGTCTTCTGGATAATCGTCGGTCTCTTCACCGGAGTCGGCATCATGGTCACCGTCAACTAGCGACGGTACGGCCTCCCGCGACGACACGTCTTGTGGGGACAAGCGCTCGTCGCTTAAGCGGGGACAGCCCAAACGCCAGCACGTCGCCAGACGTGCCACAACGTGCGCCAAAGCGATGCGGTCAGGAAGGGCAAAATCGCGCAGAGAAACTGCCAACCAAGGGCAGAGTGGTGGAGGAAACTGTACTCAGGATCGAACTCTCTCCAGATGTGGATGAGGTCAGGAGTTTCGATGACAGGGCGTTTCGGTCCAGGGAGTGGGAGTCGAAACCGCGCAGACATCCGATGGCTCATCCCGCTGTCGCCGCAGACTCCTTTGACACCCTCCGCCATGAGTCCATTGCAGGCCGGATACGGTCTCTGCGGCGGACATGGACCGTGCACAAGAGCGCAGAGTGGCCTCAGGCCGGGTTTCATCCTCCAGGCAAACACACCTCCCACGATACAGCATAGTATGTCTTCAGAGCAAGGCTATGGCGGTTTCAGGGCGAAATGACCACTTCAGCCGGGTTTCCGCCTGTCCGATTAATCATCACTCGAGATGTGCTGGTGTCTGCATCTTGCCCGTGCTGGCTTGCTGTGAAGAGGAGGATGGGAACCATGATGAGGACGTATTGCGCCGTGGTGGTTGCCTTTGCCATCCTAATCTGGCCGTGCGGATGTGAGCGGAGTGAAAGGTCGGCTGGCCCTTCGGAGGTGTTTGACATCACGCCGTTTTTTGGCCAGAGCCGGGAGGAAGTCACGAAAGGTCTCGGCGAGCCGTCCGGCGACTTCGGTTACGAGCTCATTTGGGAACGCGAGAAAACGCCGCCTCCTCTTCGGAGATTGGTTCTCGCATTTCGGCAGGACGAAGGGCCCGGTACCTGCTGGTACGTTCATGGCACAGTGGAAACAGCTGAAGACCTGGAGTCCGTCCCTGATCTGCTCGGCTTGGGAGGGCTGGAGAGGGACTGTACGCGGGACACGTTCCGTGCAGATGTGCCCGGCGCCGTCAGATCCGTTAGTCTGGAGGGCACGATTGGTCCGTACGAAGTCCGGATCATGGCAGCGGACGCCTCGGGTGTCAGCAAGCGGTACAAGAACTTCCACGTGAAGCTGCGCTGAGTTTGGACAACAGGCCAACTCGCGGTAGCCCGTACTGTCCAAGAACTCATCTGCCTCTCAGAGCCCCGGAACACCCCATACCGTGCTACTCTCTGGGCTCGTGGACACCCCTGGTCTGGAGAAAATGGGGACAGTTACCTATTTTGTCCCGCTCCCCCCTCCCACGCGCTGCACTTGCTCAGGACACCATTCGCCGCGCGGATGCGCACCACGTCCCGGCCGCTTTTCCCATCATGGCCTGCCATAAGCAAGCCCTGAGCATCCAAGGATGAAGAACAAGAGCCGACTGGCCTGCCATGAGCAAGCCCTGAGCAACGCGAAGGGCGCGTCGAATGGCGGAGGCGGTGGGAATCCCTGGCCGGCTAGCCCGGGCCGGGCTTCCCGGCTCCCTGGGCGAGCCCGTGCTCCCCTCGGGCCAGCCGGGCACGCGAACCCTGGCTGCGTTTGGCGCGTCTAATAGACATCTCGTTGCGAAGGGGGATATGATGCGTGGCGCCGCCGTTCTTGTTCTGCTGTCTCTCACGTCTGCACCTGGCTTCGGCCAGCATCTCAGCGAGCGGCAGCAGTGGCAGCCGCAGACCATGCCGGCTGACCCGCGACTGGACCAGCCGGTAGAAGTCGAGATCACTGGCCGGGCGGCCGCTCCGGCGCTCAAGGTTCTCTCGGAGAAGACTGGCGTGTCACTGGGCGTCGCTCCCGAGGACTTGGAAACTGTCGGCGAGCGCAAGCTCACGATCATCGCCAAGGGCCTTCCGCTCAAGGCCATCATGGTCCAGCTTCCCGAGGCGCTTCAAGAGGCGCACTGGGACGTTTCCGACGACGATGGGCAACCCGTCTACCGGCTGCACCGCAACGGGGGCGTCGAGGATACGATGGACTGGCTCGTCAAGCGCGATGAAGACCGTCGCGCCGACCAGAAGCGGCGCCAGCGCGTTGCTCGCATGGAGCTTGCCCGTCGCGGCCTGGAGATGTCGCGCGAGGAACTCGCCGAACTGGAGGAAACCGACCCGCTGCTGGCCCGGAGCCTCCTGGACCCGCACTCGCGCGACCTGCTCGAAATCCTCTTGACCCTCCCCCCGGACCAGGCCGAGCAGCTTCGCGAGACGGGGCGTGTGGAGATCCCGTTTCTACAGGCCGCGGAGAGACTACGAAACGCGATAATGCGTATCGCTGGCAGGTGGCATCCCGATCCCGAGCCCGGGCGGATTCTGGAGGGGGCAGTAGACGAAGTCCGCCGCTGGCGCGAAGACCCCTCCCACACCTCCATCAGCTTCGAAGACTGGGGTGTCGAGCACGGGTTCGGCATCCGCCTGAACCTCAACATACCAACTCCGCAGGGCATACAGCGGGGCTTCAACACAGGGATACGAGATGCCGCCCTCTTCCCGAGATATCCTTCTCTCGATGATGGTAGCAGCCGGTTCTCCCGGCTCCTCATGGCCACCGGT
>DAOVEW010000248.1 GCA_030668755.1 Bacillota bacterium
CTTCGCTTCTCTAGCCGGCTTTCACGCGCGCCAGCGATCTCTCCAGCAACCGCTGATGCCCCTCCTCGTCTCCCTTCATCTCTGCCAGCATCTTGCGCATGCGGGGATCTTCCGTGAACGTCATCGCCCGCTCGTAGATCGCGATCGACTGTTTCTCCCCCTCTACGTGCGCCTCCAGGATCTCCCTCACCCCCGACCGCGGCCGAAGCTGCGGCAAGTCCGCATTCGGCTTGCCCCCCAACTCGTATATCATGCGCGCCGACTTCTCCGCGTGCTCCAGCTCCGCATCTGCAATCAGGCCGAGCTGCCGACGCAGCTCCTCGTCCTCTACCTGAGCCATGTGCTGCGGCAGCAGCCACAGCGCGCCGTACTCCGCGCTCAACGCCTCGTTCAGGGCCTGAAGCAGCTTTGCTCTGTCCTCGGCCATCATGAGCCTCCTTCCCTCACCGCGTAGTCTACCCCGTCGCCCAACGCTCTCCTGTTCTGATCTCTGCCGTGTGCGCGAAGGAACTCGCCCTCCCGAAAGCGAAACACATCTGTCGGGGCCAAGTGGCCCAACAATAAATCGTACATGCTGCGAGGCAATCATGACCACCCCACTCAGGCTGTGCGTTCTGCTGATCCCGCTGGCGCTCACAACGCTGCTGTGCGGCTGTCCCGGGATGCCGGGCGCGCCCGGCGGCGAGCAGAAAATGCCCCCGGGCGTCCTCCCTCCGCCCGGCCTGGAAAGCGGCGGCGCCCGGACACTCATGGGCGCCACCATCACATCACCGGACGATGCGCTTCTGCTCGTCATGTATGTGTCGGCCGACCGAGAATCGTCGGGCGCGGCGGAGTGGCAGATCTGTCGCCGCATCATACCGCTCGAGACCTGCATCTTGGTGGAGGGGGTCAACTACGACGGCCGCCAGGAGGGAGAGGAGCGCGACGTGAATCGGCTCCTGCCATACGCCGCCCTCGTCAGCTTCACCTGGAAGTACGAGCCCAAACTCGCGCCACCGCCAGAGGCCGAGGAGCAGCCGCAGAAGGCGGATGAGAAGGAAGGCGAGTAGGCGCGGTGCGGCACGCTCCACCCCCGGAGCGTGCCACCTGTTTCTGTTGCCCTACTGCTCTGGATACAACCGAGCCATCTCCTGTCGCACCACTGCGATGACGTCTTCCGAGTTGTACAGAGCCCGCGGGCCGTTCGGCCGCCGATGGAACGCCACCCCGCGCGCGCCCTCCGCTGTCGTCAGAGTGAAGTGATACCGGTTGTTCACCAGCACCGTCGCGCAATGCAGGCGCTCCCTTTGCAGCTCTCTGCGTCCGGCCGGCCTCACCATGTCGAAGATCTGAACTCGCACTCGCTCCGGCTTCTGCTTCCCCAGCTCCCTGAGCAGTTGTGCCGTATCCTTGTGACACTGAGGCGGCAGAGGCGCGAGCATCTTCACCAGTATCCTCGCCTCCGGCGATCCCACATCGGTCTCCGCGCCTTCACCTGGGTTGATGAACTCCCCCCGGCCCAGCACGGTGGCCTTGCCCTGGACCACCCACTCCCCACCGGCCGCCTTCTCCGAGCCCAGCGCCACGCGAATCTGATCCCCAAGGCCCGCGGATCCCCGCTTTGCAGGGCTTCCCACCTGATAACGTATCGGCAGCACTTCGCCCGCTTTTCGCTCACTTCCCTCCCCCGGCGCTTCATCCACTCGCAGCTCACCCTTGTACCACATGCCCCCGTCTGACGAGTACATCTTCTGGGTCGCAATGAGCGTCCCCACCAGTTCCTCAACGCGGTACATCGCCTCCGACGCGGCCACCTTCCCCGCCGTCCCCTCTGCCGCCCCCACGACCGGCGCGGCAAACCCGGCCGCGCAGACCAGGCAGCCGGCCAAAGCGTGCACCAACCTCTCCATATCGAGCCTCCTCCCGAGTGCCGACATCCTATCACGAGCGCTCCACGGCAGTCAACGACCTGGCTGCCGCGGTGTGATAGCCTAGCGATAATGTCGTGGTGTAACTGCCCAGCGAAAATGTCCTATTGAGAAGGGTGTAGGGAGATGCGCAAGCTGGGCTTTGCGCGCTTTGGCCGCAGCAGCGTCAAGCGCATCCTGAAGCAGCGCGCACTCACCCCAGAGAGTCGGCATAGCAGAGGCCTGGGCCGGCCTTGGGGAGAATGCCTCGGATGAGTTTCGGAAGACTACGGGTGTTCGACACACTCCTGGATGCGAAGGTGCTGGTGGCGCGCTGGCGAAGGCACTACAATGTGGTCCGGCCGCACAGCGGGGCGGGGTATCGACCACCGGCGTCAGAGGCTATTTGGCCCCGGCCGGAACGGGTGGACACGGCCACATGGCCTTTGGATGCCTCGATGCTCACATAACGCATGGTGACGTCGAGGGGGCCAGGTCAAAGCTCCATGCAGGCTAATCCCTTCGATAACCTGACCGATCGGTACGATGCCTGGTACGATTCCGACGAAGGAAGTAGGATCTTTGCGGTTGAGGCCGCGTGCATACAGCGATCGCTGGGTGAGCGAGGCGCAAGCTGGCTGGAGGTGGGTGTTGGGACCGGCCGGTTTGGAGGGGCGCTGGGCATAGCGGATGGAGTGGATACATCGCTGCCGATGCTTAAGCTGGCGGTATCGCGGGCCATTCGGGGGGTGGCGGGGCGCGGCGAAAGCCTGCCATACCTGGATTCTTGCTTCGATGGGGTGCTGCTGATTGCGACCATCTGCTTCCTTGATGATCCAACAAGAGCGCTGAGTGAATGTGCGCGCGTCCTGAGGAAGGACGGCTCTCTGATCGTGGGAATGGTGCCGGCCGACAGCCCCTGGGGAAAGCTCTACCGGAGGAAGGGACGAGAGGGACATCCATTCTATGCTACCGCCAAGTTCTACACCTGCGGGGAAGTGACTCAGATGGCTGGGAGAGCGGGATTCATCTTTGACGAGGCGACAAGCTGTCTGTTTGGCGCGCCCGGCGAGTCCGGGGAGCAGATCGGCGGCCCCAGGTCGGGGCTTATCCCCAACGCCGGCTTCGTCGCGCTGCGCTTCTCTCTGTGAGAGAAAGCAAGGGCCGGAAGCTCCGATCAGCCTCTCGCTCATGCCGAGCCGCAGCCTACATGGTGGCATTGACGCCGCGCAGCGCTAGTCCGCGAAGACCTTCCAGTGCAACTTCGCTGCTATTCCCAGGAGCATGACGGAGAAGAGACGCCTGACCTTGCGGCTGTCGAGGCGCCGGGCCATGGTGCGGGAGCCAGCGAGGGCGGCCACCCTCCGCTGTCTCAGTTTGACGTCGGGCTGGGGGCGACCGATCTTACCGTGTGGCAAGCCGGAAGAACACATGGGGAAAAGTTGCACCATGTGTGCAGGGTCATTGCGTTATCCCCTGTGGGGTAGTAACGAGGGCGATAGCGCGTTGGGCCTGCCAGGCATGCATGCGCAGGGCGGCGGCGATGTTGCGCACGCCGCTCAGGCGAAACAGTCCGATCACTAGTGCTTAGTTAACCAAAAGATGATCTCACCGCAGAGGACGCCGAGGCAGGCGTCTGTAGGGCGGGTGTTCCCACGCCCGCCAGCGGCTGGCATAGGAATGCCAGCCCTACAGCTTCTTCGCGGCTTTGCGGTAT
>DAOVEW010000187.1 GCA_030668755.1 Bacillota bacterium
CCGCCCGCGCCCTCGGCCCCCCTCGCCGACGCCTCCTTCATTCGTGAGCTCACGTTTGCCCGCGTCCAGCCGTCCGTCTCGCACCGCAGCGCCCCAGAGCGGCGGCTGGCGCGGGCATCCATCTCCTCCCCCGCCGCCTTCCTCCCGCCGTTGGGCCTGCATCCCCTTGCCCCGGAGATCCCGGCTGCGCCCCCATCGCTCCCCATCGCTGCAAATGACTCCGAGCCACCTGCGCCTGCGCCCACTTCCGTCGGGATGCCGCAGCGCCCCCCAGTCCCACACCCACGCGCTCCCTTCCCACCGCACTCTCTCGCGCAGCCCATCTCGCTGTCGCGCGAGCCGCTCCTCAGCCCCCGGCCCGGAAGCCCTCCTTCCGCTGTCGGCGACCTTCCTGCAGTCACATCACCCTTGCTGTCGCGCGACGCCCTGCTCACAACCGCGCCCCAGCAGCCCCTTTCTGCCGCCGAAGACCTTCCCGGCGTTACGCCACCCCCACCCTCGCGCGACGCCCTGCCTGCAACCGCGCCCCACGAGCCCCTTTCCGCCGCCGAGGATCTTCCCGGCCCCACACTGCCCGCGCGCCCGGAACCACCTCCCGCTGAGCCCAAAGCATCGGCTCATCTTGACCTTCAATCGCCTCCGCCCGCGCGTCCGGAACCACCTCCCGCTCACCCGAAATCATCACCTCATCTCGACCTTCAATCGCCTCCGCCCGCGCGTCCGGAACCACCTCCCGCTCAGCCGAAATCATCACCTCATCTCGACCTTCAATCGCCTCCGCCCGCGCGCCCGGAACTACCCCCGCTGAGCCCAAAGCATCGCCTCATCTCGACCTTCAAGCGCCTCCGCCCGCGCGCCCGGAGTCAGCCCGGGCGGGCCCACCCCGGCCGGCCGTCTCCGGGCCGCTTATGCCTCCGCCAGCCCGAGCCGAGGGTCTGCCTATCACGTCACATGTGCTCTCGGCTCGGGCACCCTTCCCCCCTTTGGGGCCACCCGATCCCAGCCGGTCGCCCGCGCCCCGACACCTATCGGCCTCCGGTCCGGCCGTCGAGCCGCGGTCCGAGAATCGCACTGAGATTCCGCCCGGATCGGCGCCGGATGAGGCGCCGGAGGCCGTTCTCCAGTTCCCTCGCGCCGGGGCCCAGCCGCCGCCGCGCCCACTGGCGCCTCGCGCGTTCGCTCGCCCCCACGCGCGCATCCGCACACCCGTCCCCCCTGTGCAATTCGAGCTCTGCACCGCATTCCCGGCCCGCGACCGCCCCCTCGGCACACCTGGGCCGGCGCGCCTCGATACCTCCCCTCCCCCGGTCCCCTCACAGACCGACCACGTGCAGCCCCTGCCGGGCGGCGCTGAACTGCTCGCCGAAGAGAATACTGCCGACGCCTACGGTCAGGGTTCGCCCCTCCCACCCGTGACCCGCCGCGAGCCCAACGAGCCAATCCCCGCGTCGGCCGCCCGTCCTCAGCCCGCTCCGCCCGACGCCCTGCTCGCGCCGGCCGACACAGCTCCGGCCGCACCTCCCCCGCCGCGCGATGCCGGCCCCCCCGGGCCTGCCCATCCCCCGCCCGCTGTGGACCTCGACGCCGTCCAACTCCTCGATCAAATCCATGCGGGCGTGCGCAAAGCGATCCACCTCACTCGCGTCACCGTCCGGCTCCACCCACCCGAGCTCGGACTCCTGCACATCGCGGTCGAGTCGCGCGACGGCGCCCTCACCGCCCATTTCCACGCCGCCCATCCCCAGCTCCACGCCTGGCTCGAGTCCAGCGCGCCCGCGCTCCGCTCCCATCTCGCAGACGCCGGCCTCGCCTTCAACGATGTCAGCTTCTCCACCGCCGACCACCAGCCCGGCGGACAGTGGCCCGGCGACACTCCGGGGACCCCCTCCCCGCCCGACTTCTACGACCGCACACCTCACCACACACCCCACCCCGCACCCGCAGACGTCGTCCGCCACGACGGCATCGCCAACTGGCTGGCCTGAGGAGATTCACATGATAACCGCTGTGTCCAACCAACCCGCCCTGTCTGCACTCGTAAGCCCCACCGACACCGCCGGCGACGAGCTCGACCGAAACGCCTTCCTCAGGCTGCTCATCCTGCAGATCGAAATGCAGGACCCCCTCGAACCGATGCAGGCCCACGACTACCTTGCCCAGCTCGCCGAGTTCTCCACCGTCGAGCAGCTCCAGAGCACGAACCTGCAGCTCTCCATCCTCTACCAGGCACAGGCCGTCTCCCAGGCGCTGCTTCTCATCGGGCGCAACATCTCCACCGGAGATGACGGCGTCAGCGGAATGGTCGACGCCGTCGTGTTCACCGATGGCCAGCCTAAGCTCATCGTCGACGGCCAGGAGGTCGACCCCGGCGATGTCACCCAAGTCTGGTAACCGACACCGACCTCCACAGGAGACGAGACCATGATATCCCTCTTCACCGGAGTCGCAGGTCTTCAGACCTACCAGCGCGCCGTTGACGTCATCGCAAACAACATCGCAAACGTCAACACCGTCGCCTTCAAGGCTGCCCGCGTCTCCTTCGCAGAGGCCCTCGCGCAGACCCTGCGCGCCGGCAGCGAAAACGGTACCAACCCCATGCAGGTCGGCCTTGGCGTCGGCCTCTCCAGCATCGAGAACATCATGTCCCAGGGCAACCTCAAGTCCACCGGTCGCCCCACCGACGTCGCCCTCCTCGGCGAGGGCTTCTTCATCCTCAGCGACGGGTCCAGCCTATCCTTCACCCGAGACGGCGTCTTCCAGCTCGACGGCAAAAACCGACTCGTCGCCGCCAGCAACGGCAGGCGCCTCCTCGGCTGGCTCGCCGACCCCGCCACCGGCGAGATCGACACCAGCACCGACCTCGCCCCCGGCACCCAGATCACCATCCCCATCGGCACCCGCCTCGCGGCCCGCCAGACCGCGAACGTCGGCTACCAGGGCAACCTCAACGCCGGCCAGGACCCGGCCGACCCTGTAGACACCTCCTTCACCATCTACGACTCCCTCGGCGCTCCCCACCAGATCGTCATCACCTTCACCAAATCCGCCGTCACCCCCAACGAATGGGCCTGGGGCGTCACCAGTCCCGACGGCAACTCCGCCGACACCGGCACCATCACATTCACCGAGAGCGGCGAGTGCCAGACAGCCGACATCTCCTTCACCCTCACCCTCACCACCCCCGGCGGAGCCGCCGCCGACATCCCCATCACCGCAAAGCTCACTGCAGTCACCCAGCTCGTCGGCGAGACCAGCGCCCAGTGCGTCAGCCAGGACGGCCTCCCCGTCGGCGCCCTCCAGAGCTTCAGCATAGACGATATGGGCGTTCTTACTGGTATCTACAGCAACGGTATGGCCGAGAAGCTCGCCCAGATCGCCCTCGCCGCCGTCACCAAACCGGCCGGCCTCACCAACCTCGGGGGCAACCTTTACGCCCCATCCCCCAACACCGGCAAACCCATCATCAAGCCCCCGAACGTCGGCGCCAACGGCACCCTCGCCGCCGGCTTTCTCGAGATGTCCAATGTTGACCTCGCCCAGGAGTTCGCCAACCTCATCGTCACCCAGCGCTCCTTCCAGGCCAACTCTCGCGTTGTCACCACCGCCGACGAGATGCTCCAGGACGTCCTCACCCTCAAGCGCTGATCGTGACTCTCAGCCGCCCCGCTCTGCGAAAGGAAACGGCGAGTGATCCAGGTCACCCGACTCAACGGCGTGCCCGTCATCATCAACGCTGATCTCATCAAATTCGTGGAGGCCACCCCCGACACGCTCATATCCCTTACCACCGGCGAGAAGATCATGGTCAAGGAGCCTGTGGAGCTCGTGGCAGAGCTCGCAACACAATATCGTCACCAAGTCGAGGCGCCGAGCGACCTCAGTGGCTAGGCCCCCGCCCCCCGCCCGGGCGTCCGGGTCGCCCCACCGCGCTGGCGGCCCACGGGAGACTTGGCCGCTGGTCGCTCGCACGCCTGCCCGCGACGGGCCTCACCGATATGGAGTGCCGCCGCAGCTATCATGGACCTCACCACGGTATTGGGACTGGCTGTGGCGTGGGGTGCCGTCCTCGTCTCGATCCTGCTCGAGGGAGGGCACCTCGGCGCCTTCTTCAATGTCCCCGCTGCCCTAATAGTCTTCGGGGGCACCTTCGGCGCGACTATCATCGGCCTCCCCTGGCGACATGCCAAGGAGATCCCCCAGGTCCTCATGCGCGCCTTCTTCGGCCGCCCCGTGGACAGCCTCCAGATGATGAACCTGCTCA
>DAOVEW010000280.1 GCA_030668755.1 Bacillota bacterium
GGGGCCGGCGCTGGTTCTGCGGGCTCCATCTCCGTGGGCGCGGTCTGGTATCCGCCAGTCGGATCGGTGGGTTCGGCTTCTGCGGGGGACGGCACCGGCTCTTGCGCGAGGGTATCGCCGACAGCGGCGGCCTCCGCAGACACCGCTGGCGCGGGCTCTTCTGCGGGCGGCTCGACCGCTGCTTCTGCGGGCGGCTCAGCCGTCTCTTCTGCGGGCGGCGCGGGGGTCTCTTCTGTGGAGGGCTCGGCGGGCTGCTTGTCCACCGCGATCTCGGCCTCGGCAGCGCGTGCCGCAGCTTCCTGCTCGGCAATTTGGGCTTCGCTGCGTATGTCGATTCGCCAGCCCGTGAGTCGGGCGGCGAGGCGAACGTTCTGTCCCTCTCGCCCGATGGCGAGGGAGAGCTGGTTTTCGGGGGCAATGACTGTTGCGGAGCGGGTCTGCTCGTCTATGATGACGCGACTGACTTTCGCGGGGCTGAGAGCACTGGCGACGTACTTGGGTGGGTCATCGCTCCAGCGCACAATATCCACCTTTTCGCCGCGCAGTTCATCTACGACGGCCTGCACGCGACTGCCGCGATGGCCGACGCAGGCGCCGACGGGATCGACGTTTTCCTGCTTGGAGACGACGGCGGCCTTGGACCGGGCGCCGGCCTCGCGCGCTTGGGCCTTCAGCTCGACAATACCCTCGTGGACCTCCGGCACCTCGAGCTCGAACAGGCGGCGGAGAAGTCCGGGATGGCTGCGCGAGACCAAGACGCGAGGGGTTCTGGTCGTGCGCTTGACCTCGAGTATGTAGACTTTGATCCGTTCGCCCGTGCGATAGGAGTCGAGGGGGCTCTGCTCGGAGGCGGGGAGCACGGCCTCGACCCTGCCGATGTCTACGAGGACCGTGCGTCCCTCGCGGCGTTGGACAACACCGGTGACTACGTCGCCGTCGCGATTGCTGAACTCCTCGTAGATGATTTCGCGCTCGGCCTCACGGATGCGCTGCGCGACGACCTGCTTGGCGGTCTGGGCGGCGATGCGGCCGAACTCGGAGGGGGCAACCTCGATGTCGAGGAACTCGCCCTCCTCCACGGTTGGATCGAGGCGCCGCGCGTCTGCAAGCGACATCTCGACGTGTGGGTTCTCGACGTGCTCGACGACGCGCTTGCGGCTGAAGACCATGGCCGAGCCTTCGTCCCAGTCTATGTCCACATGGATTTCGCAGGTCGCGCCGTAGTGCTTCTTGTAGGCGGAGACAAGCGCGGCTTCGATGATCTCGCTCAGGGTTTCGAGCGGGATCTCTTTCTCCCGACCTATGTCGCGCAACGCCTGTACGAAGTCGACCTGCATTTCTTCCCGCTTCCTAACGCCGAAGAGTGGGACTACTCCCACTCTTCGGTCAACGAGAAAAACTCTCGCGTCCGTGATTAGTATAGCACAGCCCGCGAGGGTTGACAAGCAGGCCGGAGCGCTCCTGGGTGTGACCGCTTTCTCTTGGTTCCCTGGGCAGAAGACACGTGGCTAGGTCGCCTGTGGCGACCGCCATCCCGGCCTGCCGAAGACATGCCTAGGGACTCCTGCCCTACGGAACTGGGGAATCGCGGAGACGGTCGCGACAAGAATGTCGCTGCTACGGGTGGAGGTCGCGGCGGGAATGTCGCTTCTGGGGAGGATTGGAGAGCCTCGGCGTAAGGCCGAAGGTTTCCGGTCATACCCGGTGCGCTGAGAGGCGCGGGGCCTATTCGCAGCGCATAGACACGAAACCCTCCAACTGAGTGAGCTCGGGCTCCAACTCCTCGACCTCGCAGCCACGGTGGAGAGCCACCCAGAGTTGGATCTCCTGGACGGCCCCGGGGCCAATCTGCGAGACCTCGAGCGATTCCACCTCGGCGCCCCTCCCTTCGAGGAGCTTTTTGACCTCCCCGATGCGGCCGGGGCCACCGGTGAGCCGGAGCGTAACGCAGGCCAGCCGGGCGCGGGCCAAGAGGCGCTGTTCGGCCCTGCGAAGGACGGTGAGCGTGAGCAGGACGACGATGGTCGCGAGCGTTGCAACAAGGAAGCCCTCGCCGCCGATGCCGACACAGAGGCCGATGGCGGCGACCGTCCACATGCTCGCCGCCGTGGTGAGGCCCCTGACGACGTTGCCGTGTCGGATGATGGTGCCGGCGCCGAGGAAACCCATTCCCGTAGCGACCTGCGCTGCGACGCGGCCTGGATCGGCGGTCGGCCCGGTGAAACTCAGGGAGGCCAGCGTGTACACCGCGGACCCGACGCAGACCAGCACGTGAGTTCGCAGGCCGGCGGGGCGGTCCCGGGTCTCGCGCTGCCAGCCGACTGCGCCGCCGAAGATGACAGCGAGGGTGAGTTTAACCAGCACGTTCAGGGCTTCGGGCATCAGCTTATTGAGGCACGTTGGTGGCGAGGAGCCCCCGGACCGCCGCGACCGCCTGTTCGGCGGGGACGGTCTTCGTCTCGCCCGCGCGCCGCCGCACCTCGACCTTTCCCTCCCCTGCAAGCCGACCCACTACGACCTGTCCAGGGATGCCGATCAGGTCGGCGTCCTTGAACTTGACTCCCGGGCGCTCGGGCCGGTCTTCGAGGAGCGTCTCGAAGCCATCTGCGCGAAGTTCCTGGTACAGCTTCTCCGCGAGCTCCCGCTGGACGCTGTCGTCGTGGTTGACGGGGATGATCTCCACCTCGTAGGGCGCGACGGTGACCGGCCAGATGAGCCCTGACTGGTCATTGGAGTGCTCGGCAACGGCGGCCATCGCCCGGGTCGTGCCGAAGCCGTAGCATCCCATGATCATCGGCTTCCGGTGTCCATCGTCGTCAAGGAAGTAGGCGTCCAGGGGCTCACTGTAGAGGGTGCCCAACTTGAAGACGTGGGCCATTTCGATGCCGCGGTATCCCGCCAGCGGCTTGGCGCAGGTGGGGCATGGATCGCCGGGCTCGGCATGCCTCAACTGCGCCCAGCGAGAGACCTCGAAGTCGCGGCCCCAGTTGACGTTACGCAGGTGGAGGTCCACCTCGTTGCCGCCGGTGATGAAGTTGCGCTCACCCCTCAGCTCGTCATCGGCAACGATCTCCGCCTCCTTGAGGCCGACGGGGCCGGCGAAGCCCACCGGAGCGCCGCTGACGCGTTGGATCGTCTCGGGATCGGCCATCTCGAGCTTGGCGGCGCCGAGCACCTGCTTGAGCTTGTCCTCGCTGAGATCGCGGTCGCCGCGGACCATCGCCGCCACGACGCGTCCGTCCGCCTGGTAGATCAGGGTCTTGACGAGTCGCTTTGGGGGGACTCCAAGGAACTGGGTAATCTGGTCAATGG
>DAOVEW010000268.1 GCA_030668755.1 Bacillota bacterium
CCAGGCATACGTTGACGCACTGCTGGCCGCGGGCGCCACGCCGCTGCCGGTGCCCTGCCTGGACGATGACGAGCGCATCATCGCGCTGCTCGAGCCTGCTGACGGCCTGCTCGTCACGGGAGGCGCCGACTTCGATCCCCGCGCCTACGGCGAGCAGCCCCACGCAAAGCTCGGCTCCATCTCTCCCGCGCGCGACCATCTCGACCGCGTCGCGATCGCTTACGCCCTTGACCGGCCCGATCTGCCCGTGCTCGCCATCTGCCGTGGCATTCAGTCTCTGAACGTGGTCGCCGGCGGCAGCCTCATTCAGGACGTGGCCGGCCAAGTTCCCGGAGCCCTCAAGCACAATCAGTCCGCCCCGGGGTGGTACGGAACTCACGACATGGGGGTCACCGAGGGCAGCCGGCTGGCCGAGATTCTCGGCACCGCTCGTTTGTCCGTCAACAGCTTCCATCACCAGGCGGTCAGGGAGGCTGCTCCCGGCTTCGAGGTCTCGGCTCGCACGGACGATGGGGTGGTGGAGGCAATTGAGCGTGGTGGTGGGGCGTTTTGCGTGGGCGTGCAGTTCCACCCGGAGCTGATGGCTGCCCGCGATCCCCGCATCGCCGCCCTCTTCAAGGCCTTCGTCGCCGCGTGCGGCGCATAGGGACGCGCCGGTCCGGCGCGGCGGCCGCCACCACCGTTGGGCCCACGGGACCGCCCGCGCCGTCGAGCACCCCACCAGCCTCCCTTGCGCCGGCGCCCCCGTCCGTACCACTGGCCCCGCTCTATATGTCCGTGTCGGACCGCTTGATGCCACGATTCTCGATTCGGGCTGAAGGTAAGGCCCTACGGACCACGGAATAGCCCGTCCAGGGAATCCGCGATAAGGTTGCGTCGGCCCGATCTGGCGGAGGTGGTCTGATGCGACATCACGTCTTTATCAGCTACGCACGTGAGGATGAGTCTGTCGCTGCAGAGATCGAGCGGGAACTCCGCGAGAACGGCTACAGTTGCTGGTGGGATCCCTCTCTGCGGGCCGGTCTCGACTGGCAAGAGCAGATACAGGAACACATCAACGAATGCCATGTGCTTCTGGTCGTGGCATCTAAGAAGGCAGCCAGATCAGAATGGGTCCGCAAGGAGATCGGCATAGCGCAGGACTTGGGGAAGGCGATAGTACCCGTGAAGCTTGAGGAGCGGGTACCCGCAGCCTTCGAGGAGCCTTTGGGCAAGATAGAATTCGTGACGTTCCCGCTGGGCCAGATCACGCCCAGTGCCATGCGAAAGCTCATCGCAGCCCTCCGTGATGCAGGATTGGGGGTGCTGGACGATGCTGTTGATCGTGAACTGAACTGGAATCACCTCGAGGGCAAGTTCGCTGAGTTGCAGGCCCACCGGGACCGACTGGAAAGAATCGCCGACCGAGCCCACAGAAGCTTCATTGCCAGTCCCGGCGATCCGATCTGGACCGTGAACGGCTTGCGGCACGCCAACGGTTTGCTCTACGCCTTGACCCAACTCCTCGACGAGAGGGAGCGAGCAGACCCACTCGATGCCTTTTGCCTCGTCGCCGCAGCGTGTCTTCATGATATCGCGCTGGTCCTGCCGGAATACCGCGACCACCAGTTTGCGGAACTGCGCCATAACCATGCGGACTGGTCGGCCGACTGGCTCAAGAAGAACCGAGGCGACCTGCAACTCAATAATGAGGAGACAGATACCATCGAAGCTCTTGTACGCTACCACAATCCTCGTGCCGACATCCGGCGACTTGCTGACCGCCCCAGGCTAGCTACCCTCGCCAGTGCATTTCGATTGGCCAACATCTGTGACGCGGGACCTACCCGGGCGCCTACATGGGTGTGGGAGAAATACTGGGAGAGGATCACCCAACCCGAGCAACTTCACTTCTGGTTAGTCCATTCGATGATCTCTTCGGTAGTTGTGGATTCGCAAGCGAGGACCATCCGCGTGCACGAGCGAGCACCCAGCGAAGACTTGCTCTTCATCCCACACCAGTTCTCCCGCGAGCTCGAGCGCCGATATGAGCCGCTTGTGCCTCACATCGGGAGGTGGCGCGTCGAGCCCAACCCCCAGCCGGACCCTGACTTGACGCTCCCCATCAGTCGCGAAGACATGGTCGGTTGCGCCCTGCACTTCCTCGCGAGCCCACTGGGTTTCCTCTCCGCCCCCGGTGCAACTCTCCCAAGTTCAAGCGAGCTTCTAGACCGCTTCGTCGACTCCGCTAGGTCCATCAGTGCTTCCGACTACAAAGGGCCGAAGTCACCGAGGATGAAGCTGTCTTCTCTCAAACATCTGCTGGATGAACTGCTTGGGAGCAGGGGCGAGCTACACCTGCTGCACGCCCTCAAGCGCACAACGCAGGACGCCGAGAGGGACGCCAACGGCGAGGGTCTCTCCGATGACGCGGCGCTCCGCCAGGTAGCAGACGCCATTGAAGACTTCGGTCGGGAGCGACGCTTCGTTCGAACTCCGCAGGACCTCGGCGACATCGTCGAAGATGCTCTCTCCAGGCTCTCGAGGCCGCGGCTGGACTCGCGTCTCCGAGTCCTCGTGTTCGGCAAGAGCGGACCGGTGATGGCCTTCCTCAGCCAATGTGCTTCGCCCCGCCGGAGGCTCGAGGTCTTCACCCCGGTCATGAGGCCCGTCGGGGAGGGAGCGACCCTGCACGTTCCGGCGGCTATCGAGGAGCTGCAAGATCGCCACATCGAGGCTGTCATCGTGCCCGATGCCGCGATCGCCCATGTACTCACAGGGCCCGGCGAACTTGGCGGCGGTGGCGGGCACGATAGCGAAGAGGAAGGGCTCGGCTGCGACGTAGTACTGATGGGCTGCGAGGCGGTGTTTGTCAGGGGACGTCGCAAGCGGGCCGACATAGGCACCAGTCTCGGCGCCCTCTCCATCGCGCAGCTCGCAAGGACGGCAGGAGTACCCGTATGGGCAGTCACTGACAGGGCCAAGTTTGTGGCCTACCGAGACCAATCCCCGTGGTACGGTGCGAAGTCGGTGCAGCGCGTGCGCGCCGAAGCTTTCATGCACGAGCCGGATGCAGCCAGGTGGACGGAGAAGAGGCCGCATTCATACCCGCGCTCCGAGGTCGTTCCAGGGGAACTCGTGGACTACATCATCACTGAGGAAGCAATCTACACGCCTCAAGAGGCCGCCCAACTAGCTAGGGAGCTGAGTAGGTGAGTGAAGACGGAGCCCGCGGCTGTCGGGGTTGACCTCGAGAGCCTCCGGCCAAACAGGCTGGCCGCCTTCATCTGTCTGACCCGTGCCTACGGGAACCCGCTCTTCCAGAGCTGGTGGAACGTCTCCGTGACCTTCTTCACATAGCGCTGTGTCTCAGCGATGTTGGGCACCCCACCCGCGCGCTTCACCGCGTTCGGGCCCGCGTTGTAGGCCGCCAGCG
>DAOVEW010000267.1 GCA_030668755.1 Bacillota bacterium
TTCTTCACTGCCCCCAGCACCTCCACCAGGCCTCCCACCCATCCCTTCAGGGCGAGCTCGCCCAGGTCTGCGCTCGCAGGCCGCGCATCCCCCGCGTAATGGTCCGGGAAGTCCGCGTACCACCATATGCCGGTGTAGGCCTGATCGCCGCACGTGAGCCGGCCCCGCGGTCGCCCGTCCTCGTCGCCCGCGCACTCCAGCTTCACCAGGTCCGGCCGCACGACCATCATCCAGCTCGTCTCCAACTCGTCCGCGTGGCCGCCCCAGTCGGTCTTTCGCTTCGCCGCGATCCGCCGCTCGATCTCCTCGTCCGACGGATGGCGCGCCACGTACACTGCGTAGTCCCTCCGCCTCGCAAGCTGCGCCTGACAGAAGAAGTTGAGCCAGTGTATGTTGCCGCCGTGCCCGTTCACGATCAGGATCTTCTCGAACCCGTTGCGCGCGATCTCGTCGCACACCTCTTGCAGCAGCGATGTCAGCAGCTCCGGGCCGATAGCGATACACCCCGGCTGGTGCCGCGCCTCGCATATCTGCCCGAAGTAGTAATGAGGGAACACGACGGCGTACTCCTGCTCGGCCGCGCGCATCGCAGCCTCCCGCGCGGCCATCACATCCGTCCCCAGAGGCAGGTGCGCCCCGTGCTTCTCGATGACCCCGATGGGCAGGACGCATACGGCGTTCGCGCGCTCCAGGGCGTCCGGGAAGTCCGCCGCCGTCAGCTCGTCCCATCGCACCGGCAGCGGCCGCTCTTTAGTCTTGCTCTCTGCTGTCACTGTGGTTCCCTCCCGCCCTCACAGTTTGCGGGCATTCGCCTTCGGTCCTGCCCCTGATACCTTGACCGCGGTTTGCAGGGCATGTATAATGCCGCCCAGCGGCCGGGCGACCGCCGGGGTGGAGCGTCCGCGCTGAGCATTCCTGCCCTGTCCCGAAGCCCCACATCCCTGCTCGACCGGCGCGGTGACATGCCAGATGAACTGCGTCAACCATCCGGACCAAGACGCGCCGTTCCAGTGCTACCGCTGCCAGAATCCTATCTGCGTTGAGTGTGAGACCAAGCTCAACGGCCGGTCCATCTGCCCCCAGTGCCGCCGCCGAATCCGCGAGCGCCTCGCCGCGGTCTATGAGGCCGAGACCCGCCGCATAAGCTACTCGGGCGGGCTAGCCGGCGGCCTCCTCGCCGCGGCAGCCGCGGCCTTCGCCTGGTCCCAGCTAGCTGTGCTCACCGGCCATCGGCTCTGCGTGGGCGCCCTCCTGCTCGGCGCCCTCGTCGGCTACGGCGTCATGATGGGGGCAGGCCGGAAGCGCAGCCCCTCCCTCCAGCAGATCGCCTTCGTCCTGACCTTCTTCGGCGTCATCCTGGGCTACTTCCTCATCTTCCTTCGCACCCCGGGCAGCCCCCACCTGAGCCTCAGTGGCCACAGATCGGCCGTCCTCGGCGCTCTGTACGCCTTTCCGGTGCATTTGAGCTCTCTGGGACTGCTGGATTGGCTCCTTTTGATGCTTGGTATCGCTTGCTCTTACTACATCCCCCGAGTCCGCACCGTGCCCGACGAACCAAGATAGCCGGGGCCTGAGAATGGGCGCCTCAAATGCGGTATCTCCTCTGGGACGATCCGCTCACAGCGGATCGCTGAAGGGGACCGCAACCCCCCACCACCCGCAGGCGCCCCGGCGTCCGCCTCCGTCGGGGCGCCAGCCTTTGCAGGCGGAGGTAATCGGGCAGACAAGGCGAATCGCGCACGCGACGGAAGAAGGGCAATGGAAGAGCAGATCTCCTTTTCATCAGATGGCGAGTCGGTCTTCGGCGTGCTTCACATCCCCGAGAGCACGCCCGCGCCCGGCCTCATCATGTGTCACGGCTTCACCGGCCATAAGGCCGAGGCCCACCGCCTCTTCGTCACTGCCGCACGCGACTTCGCAGACAACGGCCTCGCCGTGCTCCGCTTCGACTTCCGCGGTTCCGGCGACAGCTCCGGCGACTTCAGCCAGATGACCGTCTCCCGCGAGATCGCAGACGCGGGAGCTGCGCTCGATTTCCTCGCCGCCCGGCCGGAGGCCAATCCCAACCGGCTCGGCATCCTCGGGCTCAGCCTCGGCGGCTGTGTCGCCGCCTGCCTCGCCGGGCGCGACGAGCGCGCCCAAGCACTTGTCCTGTGGGCCGCCGCCGCCCGGACCGGGCGCATCCACGACAGGCTGCTCTCCGAGTTCGGCGCTTCGCGGATGCTCGACATGAACGGCTGGCCGCTGGGCCGCGCCTTCCTCGACGAGCTTCCCACTATACAGCCGCTGGAAGAAGTCAAGAGCTATCTCGGACCGAGCCTGATCGTTCACGGTGCAGCCGACGAGTCGGTCCCCGTCGCCGAGGGCTCCGACTATCGCGTCGCTCTGGGCGGGCGCTGCCGGCTGCACATCGTAGAGAGAGCCGACCACGTCTTCTCCGGCCTGCCCTGGCAGTCGGAGGCCATCTCCGTCTCGCGTGACTTCTTGGTCGAGGCGCTCGGCGCGCCGCGCTGACATGAGTCAGCACATCGCGCATGCCGCAATCTGAACCGAGGAGGGCTCTGTGGCGAAGCAGTTTCAGAGCATACAGGAGCTGATAGAGGAGCTGCAGGCCCGCGACGTCCGGCAGGTCACCGTCGCCGGGAAAGTCGCGACCACAACCAGTCCCGGCGGAGAGCGCATCGCCTTCCGCGGTCGCATCATCGTAGGGGCCGACCTAGGCCGAGGAGAGCGCGTCGAGTACGTCGAGCAGATTATGCCCTATGTCACCCAGACCGAGGCGCCGGACCTGCCGCCGGCCGAAGAGCAGACCAGTCAGCTGCGGCAGGCCCAGCAATCGCTAGCCCGGCAGCTTCGCTCCTATCGCAGCGAATACCAGGACATCATTGGCGCCGTTCGCTCTCGCCTCACGCACGAGTTGAACGAAGCCGGGCTGTCAATTGTTGAGCCGGAAGACTAAAGGACCTTTATGCGGATCACCATTAGCGTGCACGGCCACCTGCGCCAAACCTCGGCCGTGGGCCAAGATGAGCTGAGCGTTAGCCTTCCCGACGCCGGCGGGATGCGCGTCCGGGACCTCCTGGAGGCCCTCAACATCTTCGAGGAGGAGCTGAAGGAGGTCATCCTCAACGGCAAGCATGCCCGCCTCGACAGCACCCTCCGCGGCCGCAGCCGCCTCGAGTTTTTCCCCAAACACCGCTGAGGGGTACTCACCAACCCATTGCATAGCTGGCACCCCGCGGCGACGCCGCTCCGCAGATCAGCCCCGTCTCCATATCGTAGCGAATCGCCTCCACTTGCCCGTTAACCCAATGCCCACGTACGCTTATCACATGTCCGCGCGCCTCCAGCTCCCTGCGCACATCCTCCGGAATTCGTCCCTCGACGGCCATGTGTCCGGGCTTCTCGGCCCTCGGGTGGAACGA
>DAOVEW010000183.1 GCA_030668755.1 Bacillota bacterium
GCACAACGGCAACCTCGTGAACGCTCGCGCTCTGCGCATGGAACTCGAGAACGCTGGGGAGCGCTTCGAGGCAAGCAGCGATACAGAAGTCATGGTGCACATGATTGCCCAGGAGGCCGACCGCACTGGCAGCGTCGAGCAGGCCATCGCGAACTGCATGCCTAAATGGGAGGGCGCCTACTCGATTACTGTACTTACGGAGGACGCGGTTATCGCGGCGCGGGACCCGTATGGGGTGCGGCCGCTGTGCATGGGCCGGCTCAACGGCGATGCGAGAGTGTTCGCCTCGGAATCCTGTGCCCTGACGCTGATCGGAGCAGAGCTTGTACGCGAGGTCGAGCCCGGCGAGCTTATCGTCGTGGACAAGGACGGGGTGCGCGCGCAGAACGTCCTTTCGAGCCCGCGACGGGCGCTCTGCGTGTTCGAGTTCATCTACCTGGCACGCCCCGATAGCCAGATCGCCGGGCGGTCGGTGCATGGCGCGCGGCGCGCGCTCGGCCGCCAACTGGCGAGAGACTACCCGGCGGACGCAGACATGGTTATGCCGGTGCCGGACACCGGCTGGCCTGCCGCCATCGGGTTTGCGCAGGAGTCAGGACTCCCCTTCGGGGAGGGGCTGATCCGGAATCGGTACATCCAGCGCACCTTCATCCAGCCGGACCAGCGGCTCCGCGAGCTGGGCGTGAAGATCAAGCTCAACCCTCTGCGCGAGGCGCTGGAGGGCAAGCGCGTGGTGTTGGTGGACGACTCCATCGTGCGGGGAACGACGAAGCGCGCCATCGTCGGGATGGTGCGAGACGCCGGGGCGAAGGAGATTCAGGTCCGGATCACGGCACCCCCGCTGAGGTGGCCGTGCTACTACGGGATCGATACCAGCAATCGCTCCGAGCTGATTGCTGCCCGGTGCAACTCTGTCGAGGAGATTCGGAAATCGATAAGAGCGGACGGTCTGGCCTACCAGTCGTTGGACGGCATGCTGAAGGCCCTGGGCGTTCCTGCAAACGAGATGTGCCTGGCATGCTTTACCGGAGAGTACCCGATCGCGATGCCCAAGGACGTGAAGTTCAGCAAGCTCGACCTGGAGGATACTGAGTGGTGCGAAGGCGCGGACGAAGCCACGGCAAGAACAGCGGCCCGATCACCTACCGAGACGCGGGAGTAGATATCGAGCGCAAGAAGCAGGGGCTGGAGCGCGCTAAGTCCCGCATCGAGTCCACATTTAGCCCCCAGGTGGTCTCCGATGTGGGCACGTTTGGCGCTATGTTCTCGCTGTCCGAGTGGGCAGCCGGCGACTCCCTCCTTGTCACGAGCGTCGATGGCGTCGGCACCAAGCTGATGGTCGCGACGATGATGGACCGGCACAACACGGTCGGGCAAGACATAGTCAACCACTGCGTCAACGATATCCTGGTGCAGGGCGCGCGACCGCTCCTCTTCATGGACTACATCGCCGCCGGCAAGTTGACCCCGGAGTTCATCGAAGAGGTCGTGGAGGGCCTGGTGGCGGGATGCCGGGCGACTGGGTGCGCCCTCATCGGTGGGGAGACGGCCGAGATGCCAGGGGTGTACGCGGAGGGCCAATACGATCTTGTGGGATTCGTGGCCGGAGCCGTGGAGCAGAGCCGCATGATCCGCGGCGACGAGATTGCGCCCGGAGACGTTCTCATCGGACTGGCCTCTGACGGCCTCCATACGAACGGTTATTCCCTCGTCCGCAAGCTCTTCTTCGAGGTGGCAGGGCTGCCGGTGGACCAGTTCGTACCAGAGCTGGGACGCACCCTCGGCGAGGAGCTGTTGCGCATCCACCGCGGCTACGCACCGGCGGTCCTGCCGCTCCTGGATGAGCTGGACGTGCACGGAATGGCGCACGTCACAGGTGGGGGAACCCCGGACAACCTGGTGCGCTGCCTGCCTGAGGGATGCCGGGCTGTCGTCGAGCGTGGGAGCTGGCATGTGCCCGCCATCTTCGAGCTGATCCAGGACCTGGGACGGGTTCCCGATGAGGACATGTACCATACGTTCAACATGGGGGTGGGCTTTATTCTCGTCGTCCCGGAGAGCATCGCCGAGGAGACCGCCTCTAGGCTGTCGGCAAACGGCGAAACGGCCTACCGCATCGGGCGGATAGAGAGCGGCGAGCGAGGCGTTGTAGTTGTCTAGCATCCCCGGCGCGGCGCGGCCTCGTGTGCCCCGCACGCGACAGAGGAGTTGCAGGGCGGTCGTCGAATCCACGACAGGAAGGCTGTGGGGCCTACTGCCGCCGGGAGGGAGAGAGCCATTAGCCCGACCATCATCCGCTGCAACTGCGGCCATCGGATCACCGTCAAAGACGTTATCCAGACAGGGGTGTACCTGAGTGTCCTCGGCCCCAGTTTCGTATATGTTCGCTATCGCTGTGGGCGGTGCAAGCGTATTGGGGAGAGGCTGGTCCAGGAAGAACGCTGGGACCCCTCGGTGCTGCGGCCGGCTCGGCGCGGCATGAGCGATGACGAGCTCCGCCGATTTGTTGACATGGGCGACATCACACCCGAGGAGATCATCGATTTCCACTACACGCTGGACCGCCTGGGCGCCGAAACCGAAGAGGAGGCGCGACACGCCTAATTGAGCGATCAAGGTCCGGGCAAGTCGAGCAGTGGGGCGTCTCACCAAAGGGGCGCCCCTCAGCGTCATGGGGGGGCGATTTCCGGCAGGCTGTGGCGGAGCTTGCGCGGGCCTGCTCTGTTGCTCCATGAGGTCGCGGTCCGGTTCTCCCGGGATGGCGGGTCGCTCATGGCCGCCGCCACCGCATTCTACGGGCTCATCTCCTTGATCCCGCTCGGCGTACTCGCCGTCTCGGTCTTTGGTCGGGTGCTCGGGTCTTCTACGGCCGCAGAGCGGCAGGTCGTTTCCCTGTTGAGGAGTCTCTTCCCGCTTGACGCGCCGGCCTTCGAGCAGGCCATACGGCAGTTTCCCCACCCGCGTGGGTCGTGGTTCGTCGAGGCGGTGAGCCTTCTCGGGCTGCTCTGGGCGGCCAGCCGCCTGTTTCACACCCTTGAGAACGTGCTCACCCGCGTCTGGACCGGGCACGGACGGGGCCGCCCGCTGTTCCTGAGGAATGTGGTTGCGCTGGCGGCAACAGCGGGCGCTGGGGTCTTCTTCCTTGTCGCGATGGTCGCCACAGCCACCGCGGCCACGGTGGCCCTGCGCAACCTGGGCCTGGTGCCGCAGCCAGTGCTCCGCTGGGTGGCCCCATGGGTCCCTACTGCGGTGACTGTCGTCGGAGCTTGGTTGGTGCTCGTGCTGATGTATGAACTCCTGCCTCAGGGATCGGTGCAGTGGCGCAGCGCGGCACTCGGGGCCGCGGCCGCCGCGGCGATGTGGGAGGTCACCCGGGTTGCCTTCGCCGCGCTGGTCTCCCAGAGCGCGGGGTATGGCAGGCTCTATGGGTCGCTGGCGGGCACAGTTCTGGTCAGCATCTGGATCTACCTCACCGCCGCAATCATGCTCCTTGGAGCCGAGCTCGCCGTCGTCTTGCAGGAACGCCGGGAGGTTCAAAAGAGGAACACGTGCTGCGGCTCCGGGTCCTGACGGCAGTCGTCGGCATACCACTCGCGCTCGCCATCATCTATGCGGGCGGATGGTGGCTGGTCGGCGCCACCGCCCTGCTCGCAATCCTTGCGCTCCGCGAGTTCTACTGTCTCATCGGCGGCATCGCCCACCGTACTTCCGCGGCTCCGCCCCCATTGGTCCTCACTGTATGCGCCGTCGCTGGTTATGTCCTTGCGGTGGTAATGCCACTTGCCGCTATCCCAGGCCCGGCTTTGTCGCTGCCGCACCTTGCCCTCGGAATCGCTGCTTTGTCGCACTTGGCCATCGGTACCTCGGTGCTAGTCGCGCTCGCCTTACCCCTGTCTCGCTCCCGGAGCTTTGCGCCCTACCTCGCAATCCCGGCCGGCGCCTTTGTCCTTCCGCTCCTGTTCACCTGCCTGGTCCGACTGCGCCTGCTTGAGCATGAGCCGCTCGCCGGCCTGGCCGTCCCCTTTCCGCCAGGCGCCTGCTGGCTTTTCCTCGTCTTCGCGGCCTGCTGGGCCGGCGACTCAGCCGCCTACGCCGTGGGCCGCACCTGGGGCCGCCGCAAGCTCTGGCCCACCGTGAGTCCTGGAAAAACAGTGGAGGGAGCGCTTGCTGGCCTTCTAGCGTCCATCGTCATCGTTGCCGCGCTCGCCTGGGTCTTTGGAGTGGCGCTTTACTTCGGCCTCGCACTCGGTGTGCTCATGGGCGTGGGCGGCCAGCTTGGG
>DAOVEW010000209.1 GCA_030668755.1 Bacillota bacterium
GGGGGGGCCGACGGGGCGGTTTGGGGGGTTTCTCGCGTTGAGATAGGGCGGAAGGATCTGCAGGCTACAGCACTATGGAGATCGGCTTCCTGGCAAAAGGACTGGTTATCGGCTTCTGCATCGCGGTTCCGGTCGGGCCCATTGGCGTGCTCTGCATACGGCGCACGCTGGCCGAGGGCCGAGCGGTGGGGCTCGTCAGCGGACTGGGGGCGGCGACGGCCGATGCGACCTACGCCGCGATTGCAGGGTTTGGGCTGACGTCGGTTTCGGCCCTGCTCGTCGGACAGCAGTTCTGGCTTCGTTTAGTCGGCGGCGCGTTTCTGCTCTATCTTGGGGTTCGTACGTTCGCGGCGCGGCCTGCGGGGCGGAGACAGGAAGTGAACGTCCGGGGGCTCTTCGGCGCGTTCGCCTCGACTCTGGCGCTGACTCTCTCGAACCCGCTGACCGTGCTGTCGTTCGCGGCGATATTCGCGGGCCTGGGAGTGGCGAGCACAGTCCACAATCATACCGCTGCGGCACTGCTGGTGGCCGGGGTGTTCGTGGGATCGATGGTGTGGTGGGTGGCCGTCAGCGTGGGCGGTGGGAGCACGCGCTCCCGTTTCGGTCCCGCGGCGCTGCGCTGGGTAAATCGGATCGCGGGCCTGACCATCGCAGGGTTCGGGATTGCCGCGCTCGCTACCCTTGGGGGCTGATGTCTGGGGGCCGTGCGTGCGGTGGTAGAAGAGGGCCCGGCGAACGGCGAGGCGCTCACTGGATGTCGGCGCTGAGTGGGAGAAAGGTGTAGCCGAGGTCCTTGATTCCCTCTGTGCTTGTCAACCGCCCGTGGAGCGGGCCTGATAGCCTTGGAGGTCTTGCGCCTGGTGCTGCTCTTGTAACATTTGAAGCCAGAGCACGGCGCCTTCGGGCGCCGTTTCCGCGTTGAGGAGTGGCACAAGCCGGAGAAGTCAGCCAAGACACTGCCGGGCGACGTCGGGCGATGCGTATTCACCGATACCCAGATCACCGCGTACCGACTCGCTGCCTGAATCACCCGCCGATTGAAGCTGCTTCGCTACTGTGCCGCTGGTCAGCCACGTCCAACCCACACGCACCTTATTCGGTCGAGGCGGCTTCATCCCGGCGCTTGTTCTGGAGGTCGAAGTAGTCTTCCCAGGTAACGAGGCCGAAGTCCCGGACGATGTCCTTGACAGTCAATCGATCGTCGTTGGAGTGCAGGGCGAAGGTATCCTCATCGTGCTGCACGTCGAGGGCGAGGCGGCGGCCGTAGTGCGCGCGCATCTCGTGCATCTTGCGCCAGTGCTCCTCCGTCCAGCAGAAGAGCTGACGCTCGAGATCGACACAGGACACGAGCCACGGCTCCCAGATCCCCTGCTCCGCGATGGTGACGCCGGTGATATCGATGATCGACCCCCGGGGGCGGCCGCATACCCCCACCACGAAGTAGTGGTTGAGCAACGCGTAGGCGTTGAGGTACTTGCCCCCAGGGTGAGCAGAGGGCCAGAACACGATCTCCGCCCCCTGCTCGCCCAGGGACCGCCATCCATCGGGCCAGTACAGGTCGAAGCAGGTCTGAATACCGATGCGACCTATGTCGAGATCGATAGTGCGCGGGGGGCGCGCGCCGGGCGTGATGCCGCCCGCGATCTCGCCATCGGTCGGATGAATCTTGTCGTAGCGGCCCGCGATCTCTCCCGACCGATCAAAGACCAGCGCGGTGTTGTAGATGCGGCCCGCGTCGGCGAGGCGGAGGGGGCAGATGATGTTGGTCCCCAGCTCCCTCGCCTTCGCCGCGATGCAGGCGGCGATGGGTCCGTCCTGGGGCTGAGCCAGGTCTTCAGCGGGGCTCACGGACACGCCGGCGGTGGCGAAGTTCTCGGGAAGGCAGATGATGTCGGGGTCACTGGCGGCAAGCCCATCGATTCGCTTGGCAGTGATCGATAGCCGCTCCGCCAGGGTTGACGGGTCACCGCCGTCCAGGGATAGGAGGGCAATCCATACTCGCTGGGGCATCGAGTTCCTCCGCCTTCTCACCGGGCGGTCCGTGACATTCAGTGACCGGGCCAGGTCTGGTTTCGGCGCGAGCAGCGGGTCCCCCTCTGTCGCACGTCTTGCAGCAGCGCAGCGAGTGTGCAGCCTTGCTGCCCGACGCCGGGACTTGACGTAACGACTTGCCTGCACGAATCCCATACTGCGCGGCCGAGCTACCAGTCAGGCAGGCGAATCGCGCCTCTGCGTCGAACCAACGGAAGAAAGGGAGGGTGTCCGACTGAGACAGGGGGTATGGCTGGAATGGGCTGCCCCGAGAGACGCTTTTTCGAGGCCCGGCTCCGCCAGATGGCGGCAGATCGATCTGCAGGAAGCCTACTTCATGCCGCCGCGAGCTCCGGGCGTGATGTCGCGGATACGCAGACCTCTTCCTTCTACCACCACGTGTCGGACTGTCATGAGTTCTCGTTCGTGACTGACGGTAAGGCCCGCGTGGCCACCCCCGGCCAGGTCATCGACCTCACTCCTGGTCAATTGCTGGTGATCGAGCGGGGCGTCGAGCACGACGAGTTGCCCGCGGATCCGCGGTCTAACTACACCATGTTCTGGTGCGGTGTCGGCAACACCTTGGTCCGTCTCGATCAGACGACCTACTTGCCCCCCTCCACCTATCGCGCGGGCCCGACCCTGGAGTTGGACGGTCGCACGGATGTGGAGAGCATCGCAGCCGCCATCAGCTCGGAGATCCGCCGGCGCGACTGGAATTGGCGGGATTCGACACACGGACTGCTGATCTACCTGACTTCGCTGCTTATCCGCCGTTTGCGGCGCGGAAGTGGGGTGCCCCTCCAGGTCACCGAATCCCCTGCCGTCTGTGCCAATCCCCGAACCTGGCGAGTCATCCGGGACGCGCTGCAGTTCTGCGACGCCAACTTCCGGCATTCGGTGCGCCTGGAGGATGTCGCCGCCTCGGTCGGCTACAGCCCGAGCCATCTCAGTCGCCTCGTCTCGAGGCATCTCGGTCACTCACTGTCGGAACACTTGCACGAGCTGCGGATGAACGCGGCAAAGCACTCACTGGAGCAATCTGATCGCGCGGTCAGCGACATTGCTCGCTCTGTGGGGTATGCTGATCCCTCCAACTTCAGCCACGCCTTCACCCGGAGTACGGGGCTGTCGCCGAGCGCCTACCGCCAGCATCGGCACGGCCTCTGACGGCGCCCACGGGTACAGCATCTATTCACATCTTCTCCTCATCGCCTCACACGGGCTTGCTCCCGGCTTCGTAGTATCATATAGTGTATACAGGTTCTTCGCGCGTTCGAGGTCGTCGTCGAGCATGGGGCGACGCTCACCGATCACATGTGCGCGGGGGAAAAGCCCGATGAAGGGGGGGGCATAGCGCGCATCTGCTGCTGTGCAGTGGTCTCGCGGGTGGCTTCGGTTCTGGCCGGAGCGCCCGCCCTGTGGACCTGCACGTCCTGCGCCACCGACACTCCTATCGTGGCAAGCTGGTTCCCCGACGCCGTTGCTCTGCCGAATGAGACCGATCACGGCCGGATGCAGAAGCACCTGAGGAGTTGAAGCTAGCACTGGTGCAGCAGCAGAGACTGCGCTCGGCCATCGCGGAAGGGAGGTGGAAGTCCGGAGGGATCTGCGACGTGCATGGAGGCGTTCGGTTGATCGATTCAGAAGGAGACGACGAACTCTATGGAGGGTTACCCGATGAGAACCAAGTTGGCTGTATTTCTTGCCTTGATCGTGGTCGCGTGCGTGTGCGGCAATGCATTTGCGACCACCTACTATGTAGCCACGGACGGAAACGACAGTTGGCCGGGCACGGAGGCCGAGCCTTGGGCGACACTGCAGCATGCGATTGGCAGCATTGCCTCCGGGGACACCATTATCGTCAAGCAGGGGACCTACGTCGGCTGCCGCATCAATAACGCCTACTCGGTCTCGGGCACGCCCGGGAACCCCTGCGTGCTGAAGGCGGAGGACGGGGCTTCGGTGCTCATCAACGGGCCGGGGCCCCTCAACAAACAGAATGGCTGCATCGAGCTGGAGGGTCTCGACGGCGTGGA
>DAOVEW010000368.1 GCA_030668755.1 Bacillota bacterium
ATCCGAGCCACCAGTACACGGCGGTGAACACGTACACGGTGAGCCTGGAGGCCTGCAATGCGACTGGCTGCGACACTGAGACCAAGGTGGACTACGTTGACGTGCAGGAGCAGCCATCGCAGAGCTGCCATGTTGGTTCGATTGACGTCAGTGTGACCAAGTCGCCGCCGTATATCGGGCACGCTACTATCTTGGCGCACGATCAGGATTGTGCAGCGCTATCAGGCGTGACGGTAACGGTTCAGTGGTACTGGAACGATACGCCGAGCGGCGACCCGATGTCAGATGTGACTGATGAAAATGGGCAGGTGTTCTTCGACTCCCCGCGAAGTCCTGACGGAGTATTCAAGTGCTGTGTGACAAACATGGAGAAGACCGGCTATCCGTACCAGCCGGGCGACAACCACGAGACATGTGACGAGGCATCGTACTGGTAAGCGGCCTCGCAGGTCACAGGGACTGATCAGCAGGGGACCCCGCTTCGGCGGGGTCCCTTTGCTCGCGGCTGGGGACGGTGCGGTCGAGAAGATGGCGAGAGAAGAACAGCCGCATCGGGCAATTTCCCAGCCCCTAATGGCAATTGAACAGTGATGTCATCTGCTATTGTGAGTCGCTCCTGCCTGAGGGCAGGTGAAGCTCTCGCGCTGTGCGCTGATTATGTCCCGTTCTTAGTGGAAGGTTAGGCGATCCGGGGTCACTCCTCGCTCCACCAATTGCTCAAGGAGCGCCTTGACCACCACCGCATTCTCCGTCGCCCCCTCAGCAAGCCCAAGAACATGCTCATTCCCTTGCGAATCCACGCCTACGGCAGCAACCACCTGGTGCTCCCCGAACCGCTTGCAGACCAGCAGGCCGCCTGCGACCAGGCTTCGCTCCTCCCCTGGCTTCGTACCGCGGACATGCGCCCCTCTGACTTGTCCCTGCCGAGCGCTGTCCCACATCTCATGGCCCGGTGAGCTGTCGTCAGTTCCTCTGCCGCGCCGGACTCCCGAGTGTCGCTCCTGCCCCTGTCCCAACGCCACTCAACACGCACAGCCCTTCCTTCTCTCGAAACCGGACAACCGTGAGCGTCACGCAGGGAAGGGCCTTCTTTGGCGCACAAGCGGAATTGAGTGAGAAGGAGGTCGAGCGCACGCGTGGAATGGTCTGGCCACGGGCGGGGGCTTGGCGCCTCAGCCTGCCCTAAAAGGGGAGGGAATCGAGCATGGGAAAGGTTATCTCAATCCTCATCGGTCTGATCCTCATGGCGCTCGGCATCTGGGGTGTCGTGGAGTGGACCGGAGAGGTAGTGGTCTTCCTGAAGGCGGCGATCGTGCTCATGGCCATCATCGTTGGCCTTGGGATTCTCGTCTTCGGCCTCAGCGAGCTGCGCGCGGGAGCGGAGGAGCCTCCCGTGATGGAGCCGCCGCCCGCCTCCGAGAAGCCGGCCGACCAGGCGTCTTCCGAGTCCGACACGCCCAATCAGTAGCATCCCGCCGAGGTGGCGCCAACAGCACTGCAGCGAGCGAATAGACATCCGCTCGCTGCGCTCCTGCGCTCCTGCTCTCTGCCGGTCTGCCAGCCGCGCGACCGCTGGTCTCTTAGTCTTTCACTGCGTTCGCGTTGACTGCCTTCGCGGCCGTCTCGACAACTGAGTCGAAGGCGACTGGGTCTTGCACAGCAAGTTGGGCCAGGCTCCGGCGGTCGAGGGAAACGCCTGCCGTTCGAAGGCCCTGCATGAACCGGCTGTAGCTGAGGCCGTGCTCCCTCGCCGCGGCGTTGATCCGCGTTATCCAGAGGCGTCGGAACTCCCGCTTTCTCCGACGCCTGTCCCGATAGGCATACCGCTGCGCGCGCATCAGCGTCTCTTTCGCTGATCGAAAGAGACGCCGCCGACCTCCCACGAACCCCTTCGCCTCCCGCAGCACGGCTTTGTGCCGCCGATGCGCGGCTTTCCCTCTTCTCACACGTGCCATTACAACACTCCCGGCTCTTGCCCGCCTAGGTGGGCGGCACCAGCCGCTCGAACTGCTTCCGATCGCTCGCGGAGACCAGGCCGGGCCGGCGCAGGCGACGGATCCTTCGGGCCGATTTATGGCTCAGCAAGTGGCTATGGAAGGCGTGTCGAATCCGCAGCTTGCCGGTCGCAGTCCGCTTAACCCGCTTCGCCGCTGTCTTCTGTGTCTTCAGCTTCGCGGGCTTGCTCCGCCGGCCGCGGCTGCTCCGCGACTTGCTGCTCTTCCCTGTCTTGCCTCTTGGCATGACGGCTGACCTTCTGTTCCTTGGGTTTCGCGGGCTGTGGCGCGCGAGTGCCGGGCTTGGGCACGAACATCAGGTTCATCATACGGCCTTCTCTCCGCGGTGTGCCCTCCGCCTGCGCGACATCGGACAACTCCTCGCTAACGCGCTCCAGCAGCTTGAAGCCCAGTTCGGGGCGGCTCATCTCTCGCCCGCGAAACCGCAGGGTGACGCGGACTTTGCTGCCCTCTGCAAGCAGCTCGCGCAGCTTACGCAGCTTTATGGCCTGGTCGTGCTGCCCGATCTGCGGCTTCAGCTGAACCCGCCGCACCTCGCTCGCCTTCTGCCTTCGGCGCGTTTCGCGCTCCCGCTTGGCCTGCTCGTACTTGTGCTTCCCGTAATCCATTATCCGGCACACGGGAGGCTGCGAAGTCGGCGCGACCTCGATCAGGTCGAGGTCGCGCTCGCGCGCAATCTGCAGGGCCTCGCGAGAGGGCATGACCCCCAACTGCACCCCCTTGTCGTCGATGAGACGCACCTCTCGAGCGCGAATGCGCTCGTTCACGCGAACCCGACGTTCGA
>DAOVEW010000311.1 GCA_030668755.1 Bacillota bacterium
TGGTGCCGTCCCGCTCCCGCTTCAGTGCGCTGAGCTGCCGCGCCGCAGCCGGAGAAAGGCGGTTGTGCAAGTCGGCCGTGTGCAGAATGCGGACGGGCGCCACCTTGAGTTCACCACGTCACGTAGCTGTGTCGGCGGAGGAACTCGAAGTAGTCGAGCATAGACGGCGCCCCTGGATCGATGCGCCTGGCCAGCTCGTCCGGCGCGAAGGTCCGGCCCTCTCTCAGTTCGCGCGCGGCGAGCTCGCAGGCCTCTGCCAGTGAGCGCCGTCCGTCGCACCAGTTGAGCAGCGTGAAGAGAGCCTGGGACCACCGAGGTCCGGGTCTGCCCTCGCGCGCCTCGGGAGCGATGCGGTCGTAAGTGAGCGACCCCGCGACGAGCCGCCGGGGACGGATTGTTGCGAGGGTGCCGCCCGGCTCGTGCGCGTCCGGGGTGTATCCGGGGCGGCCCGCGCGGCGGGCTAGGCTCGCGGCTTCGTCTCTGCCCGTGCGGCGGACCTCGCGCTGAAGTGCCCTGACGTGGCGACGCACCTCAGCGCGCTCCGCGGGCGGGATCAGCCGGAGCGCGGAGGCGACTGCCTCGGCATGTCGGTCGGCGAGGTAGGGCAGTTGGCGCAGGCAGTCGTCGAGGTCGCCTTCGGCAAGGCTGTCGAGTTCCCGGATGCCCGCCGCGGCGAGGACGGCCTTGCCGCGGGCGGCCGCGAGGTGCGCAAAGTCCAGCGCGAGCCGGCCGTCGGCAGTGGCTATAAGGTAAGCATACGCGGCGGCGACGCAGGCCACGCGCCCCTGGGCCGCGGCGTCGACAACTTCTGGCGTATCGGCCGAGCTGTGCCAGGTGCGGCTGTGGCTGCCTATCCACGGGCACGGAATGTCTATGGTCTTGTCTGCGATCAGGTTGTCCGTTCCCATGGCGAACGGCCGCTCCGCCCAAGCATAGGTTGGGGCATCCTCCATGACCTCGCGGGCAATGGCGGCCACGAGCGCGTCGACGCAGCTCATCTGCGAGTGTGGGTTGGTCGTGATTTCCAGCGGGCGGAGCGCGAGCTCGACCACGCCGCAGGGCGCGTCGAGGCAGAGGCCCGCGACTGTGCGTCGGGCGCGGCGGGCGTGCTCAACCCAGAACATGGTGGTGTAGCACTCGGAGACGAAGAGAAAGCGGATGGTGCGGCGAGGAGCCGGCAGCTTTCCCTGCGAGATGAGAGTCTGAAGAGAGCGCGCGGCTTCGAGCATGATGCCCACCCCGGCAGCGTTATCCACGGCGCCTTGCTCGAACTGATGCCCCAGCAGCAGGACTTCCTCTCGGCCGGCGCCTGGGATGACGCCCGTGATGACCGGGAGAGTCCCGGGCTGGATGGTGGCGTCTACCCTGGCGTGCCCGCGGAGCTTCTCTCCCGCCTTCAGCCGAGCGCGGAGTTGCTCCCCGCGGCGCGGCGAGATCAGGAAGCACCAGCCCAGCGAGTCTCGGCTCGTCAGCGCCCACCCGTCTGGGTCATCGCTCCACGCATTGATCCATGCCACCGCGTCGGGCAGCTTGGCATCGGGGCTCTGGAAATCCGAGAGGATTCCCACCGCCCCCTTCTCGAGAAGGAGTCGCTTCACCCTGTGGGGGTGCGCCGAGGTGAAGACGATCTTCCCAGCCACATCCTCTGCCTTCCAGCTCTGTCGGTCGGAAGGCTTCTCTATCCAGACGAGGTCGGCCTGCACCCCCTCCTTGGGAGTCGGTGCGCTCCACATTGCGAGGCAGGCGGGTATCTGCGACCGGTCGGCGAGACGCGTAGCCTCGCCGCCGGGCGCTATCAAGTCGAAGGTCGCGGCATCGGCCTCCCAGGCGAGCGGCATTGTCCAATCGCCGAAGATGCTTCTGCCATCGGCGGGCGCCTCCAGGACCTCCACTTTGTCGAGGCCGGCCGCGCGCAGCCTCTCGGCGCTGTAGCGCGCGCTCTCGTGGAAGCTGGAGAAAGTGAAGTAGCGGTCTATGGCGTGGATGGCGCTGGTGTCATCCCACGCGCGCTGACCGTTGATCTCGCGTCGGAGATGGACGAGCAGGTCACGAAACATGGGCGGGCCCTCTGATCGGTAGTATCTGAGGGTTCCGTGTGATGCGGCAGGAAACCTGCCGAGCGCGCACGGGTCGGCGTTCGGCCGCCGACAGAACAGGACACATCCCGCGCTCTCCAGCGGATCTGGGGCGGCGAACGCCGCCGTTGACAGCAGCTCTCTTGCTGGGCGAGAGTTGGGGACTGTTGCCGAGGAGCTTGCCCCCCGTCCTGCCAGCATATCCATACGCCGGCGCTGGTGCTAGTCCGTCGGCTTGGGGCGCGGTCCTTGCGGCAGGCGCAGGTAGGGCTCGTAGAAATGAATGGCGAGGCCGGCCACTTCGGCCAGGGCTTCCTGCGCACGGGCTCGCCGCCGAGCAATGCAAGCTCGCTCATCGCATCGTACACTCCAGCGTCTGGCGATACGCCCTCAGCACAGCACCATCCAGCAGATGGCGGCCACTGCGATCAGACCGCCGACCAGGCCCGCGCAGCCGGGGCCGGCCGGCGGCCGCTGATACAGCTCCCAGAGCGGCTGGGGCGGCCTGTGTGGTGGCTGCTGACCGCCGAGCCGTAGGAAGCGAGCTGAAAGCTCCTCAACCTCCTGGTCCTCCGGCAGATAGTGGTTGAGCAACGACAGCAGTTCCCCCGCTGGCTGTAACATGGCTCCCGAACCCGCAACGTGCTTCTCGGCCGCCTCCAGAAGCCGACCCACCGCCGGAACGGCCTCTTCCCGCAGCACTCTCGCGCGGCTGCGAGGTATCTCGGTCAGCCCTGCCTCGAAGCGCTCCTTGCTCTCCTCGGGACAGAGCCACAGCGCGTCCTTGAGCTTCTGCTCCGCCGCCTCCAGCGCCCGGAGCTTCTCGAGGGGATGGCTGGCGCGGGCCGCACGGCGCAGTTCGCTCACCGCGATCTGAACCGTGTTCCGGTACATCCGACCTTCAGCCCAGCGGCGGAACATCCCGCCCTCCTCTGCACCTCACTTCGCCGCCTGGCCGGCCATGCATCCTCCCCATGGGAGCGGGCGGCATCGGAAGGGGAAGAGTTTCCCTCCCCCTCAGGGCTGTTCAC
>DAOVEW010000028.1 GCA_030668755.1 Bacillota bacterium
GCGAACGGTACGAAGACACGCCGCTGCTGAAGCTATTCAAGAGCTACTTCGCGCGGGAGACCGCATTTCCGAAACCCAAGCCTTCGCCGTCGCCAGGCGTCCCGCAGGACTGATCGGACCGCTCAAATCGGCGCGCGCGCCGCGCTCCAAGGGCGCACTCGGCGGCCGCTGGTGTCGTAGATGCCCGCCACTCGGAACCGGCCCCGCGAAATACCTCTCACAGCCACCACATGGGCACGTGTGGCGAAAGCCTGCGCGCGAAAGCCGACCACGGCCGAATCACCGATTGGTGTGCCATGGTCAACATAGGTGCGACAGGGCTGCCACGAGGCTGCCGGGCGGGCCGCGTCGATCCACTGTGCGTCTCCGAGGCTTCCACGGCTGCTGAAACCTATCGGGGCATTCCTGCGTATATCCCCATTGAGGGAACACTAACCCCTGGCGACAGGGGCGAAAGGGGATGTTATGCGGATTCGTAGGATGCAGTTGGCCGGGATGGCACTGATCTGCGCAATGCTCGTCGCCGGCGCGGCAGCAGTGGCCGGGACCGACCCGGGTCAAGGGGAACTGAGCAGCGAGGAACTGGTGTACGAGGGCGCGCCCATCGAGGTGGCGATAGATGTGAACGGGGAGGCTGCGGTCCAGCTCATCGGCGGCGTGCTCGATGCCGCTGCGGATGTGGTCCAGGACCAAGTGTCGGCCATCGCGCGGGGCGAGGTGGAGGCGGCGGGCCCGTTTGGACAGGCCGCGATGGCTGAGCCGCTCATCGGCCCGGCAAAGGATGTCATCAAGAGCATTACGCGGGTCACAGTGCTGGTGATGGAGCCGGAGCAGGCGCCGCCGGGCGACGAGGTCGTGGCCTATTACCACGGCCTGATGACCGCCCGCGGGTGGACTCCTATGTTGACAGTCCGCACCGACGGAGGCGAGAATATCGCCGTGCTGCTGGCGCCGGGCGGGAAGGGGCTCTTCGGAGTGATTCGTCCGGGCGACGACGAACTCATCGTGGGCCTCATCACGACCCGTGAGCCGCTGGGCGACCTTCTGGCGCAGATCGTGAGGGCAGGAGGCAGCGAGGTGCTCCCGAAGTTCCTGGCCGCGCGAGCTCGGGCGCCCGAGCCGAGCCCAGAGGCCGAGGAAACCCTGGAGGCGGGCGACTAGACCTCGCTACCCCAAGGCCTTCGTCACACGATCCTCGATTCGCCACAGGCATGCCTCGTCGATCCCGATGTCTCGCAGCTCGTCTTCTGTGGCGAACTCGGGGCCGCGGCAGCCGATGCCGCGGGGGTGGTGGGCGTCGCTGTTGACGGCGAGCTTGCATCCCTCCTCCAGCAGCACGGGGAACAGCCTGCGCGAGGCATCCGGGAATGCCTTCGGGAACTTGGGGTTGCATTCGAGCGCGACGCCCGCGGCGGCCGCGGCTCGAGCCAGGGCGCGAACTTGTCCCTCGTGGAGCTCGGCGACGAAGTTCGAGAAGGAGAAGCTGTGCGCCGGGACGTGGAACGGATGGACAATGATGTCTGCGTAACCGAGGCGGATGGCGCCGTGCATGAGGTCGAGCATGTAAGCCGCCATGGAGGCGGGAGTCTCGACGAACTCGCGCTCGACGCCGGGATCGTAGAGGTGGCTGGCGGAGATCATCACGTAGTCCAACCGGGCGGCGAACTCGGCGTCGATTGAGGCGCGGGCGGGTGACTGCATGTCGGCCTCGCAGCCGACGAGGACGCGCATCCCCTCCACCTCAGAAGGCAGTTCACGACGCGCGATGAGGGGCCGCTCCCTGTGACGAGGGTAGAAGATGTGGTCGGAGATGCCGATTGCTTCGAGCTCCGCCGCAAGCCCGGCCTGGAGCACTGCCCCGAAGGTGGCGGCTGGGTCACCGCAACCCGATAGGTACGTATGGATGTGGTAGTCTGTGCGAACCAGTCTGCTCATTCTCAAGCTCCGTCTCTGACTGCGACTATTGCTCTGACGCACAACCTCGGAGTTGGGTATTCCACGAGGCCGCTCTCACCTCCCCCCACGGCTGCGAGCGAGCATCCATAGGACTTCCACCCATTTCGCCGAACCAGGATGTGAACGGAGCGTCAAGCCCGATGCAGATTGACGACAGAGTGCTCGCGCATTACCTGCGCCGCTCGTATCACGCGGCTGACGGGCTGTGGTTCATGATGGTGGAAAAGGCGGACGACTTCGAGCGCGCGCTCGAACTCGACCGACGAGTGTGGGAGGTTCTCGCCAAGATACAGGCGCGGGAGGCGCGAGAGCTGACGAATTCTCGGGGCAATACGCCGGAGGAGCTGGCAAAGTGCTTCTCGCTCAAGCTCACCGCGGACGGACACCAGTTCACGGCTGAAATCGCCGGCGCCGGCGTGCACTTCACGATCCCCGGGTGCCCGGGGCTCGATCTGCTGCACAAGAGCGACCGCCAGCACCTCGCAGCCAGGGTGTCGCAGACCATATGCCCGACCGAGGGCAGCGTGTGGTGTGCCGAGTTCGGCGGCGAGTACGAGTTCGAGATCCCCCTCATGGCGTGTGGCGGCGGGGAGCACTGCGAGATGCAATTCCGGCGCAGGAGCAACCACGCCTAGGGCCGAATGGTGGTGCCGGCTGCGATCGTTCTCTCCCGCGCGCGCTGCGGACCCGCGTTGGTGCCGACCGAGGTCGTTTCTTGTATCGGGCTTGCGATTTCATGCTCTGCTCTTGTCGCGCGAGGTCGCGGGGAAGGCCCTCCAGAAGCACCCAGCGAATGTCGGAAGTGTCGGGGTGTGGTATCGGACAGGTTGGGTGGGTAGATCTCAGCTCGGTGGAGAGGAATGCAATTGGGAGGGCTCTTCGTGCGAACACAGTTGGCGATGGTTGGCGCGCTCTGCATCTCGTCTGTCTTCTCAGGCGTTTGTCCGGGAGCGGGGGAGATGGCACTGCTGGTGGAGGAGGCCCACTGGCGGCTGAAAGCCTTCCCGCCGGAGGGCGTCTCTGCTGAGGAGGCGGCCGAGTTCAGCATCGAGAATGACCCGGAGAAGGGGCCGGCGCTGGCAGTTGGGAACTGGCGGTCCGGCCGGTGGGGCGCGCGATATGAGTATGCAGTTCCGCTGCCGGTGCAGAAGGGCACAGTGCGCGGATGGTACAGGACTGAGGGCGTGGGGGATGCCGCGGCCGCGGTATGGATACAGTACTTCCGAGCGAACGAATACGCCCATACCGAACAGCAGGCGCTGGAGCCGGCGCCGGAATGGAGGCGGTTCGAATACGTGTTCCGGCGGCAGCCTCCAGGCACGGATCGAACCTACGTGGGATTCGGGCTTCGGAGGAAGACGAAGGGCAGAGCGCTCTTTGCGGGGCTCTCGGTTTCGGCAGAGGTTCCTGCTGTGGCATTCCCCGAGGATCCCGGCGGAGTGACGCGCCCCGCGCCACCGACGGATCTGGGGAAGGGCAAGTTCTTCCGGCTTGCGGAGCGAGACAGAGTATGGTGGCTGGTGACTCCGGAGGGCAGGGGGTTCTACTCTGCGGGGACCGACGGCCCCTGGCTACGATCGCGAGGCGCCTGGCTGGAACAGGGGAAGGGGTATGCCGCGTGGCTGAGGGAGCATGGGTTCAACTCGCTCGGCGGATGGACGGACATCTGGCACTGGAGCGAACTCAACGACGCGCTGCTGGCGGACGGCAAAACGCCGTTTGCCACCTTCATGGCAATGGAGACCGGAACGTGGTGGGGGGACTTCGACCACCTCCTCGACTGCGACGGCAAGCCACAGGACGAGCGGCACGCGTTTCCCGACCCGTTCGACCCGCGCTTCGAGAATGCATACCGCGAGCGCGTGCGAGAGATAGCAGGAGTCGTGAGCGGCAAGCCGTGGTTCGTGGGCTGGTTCGCCGACAACGAGGTGAGGCACTGGGATCTGCAGCGCTACGTCTACTCGTCGCACTGCGCCGCGAAACTGGAAGAGTTTCTGGAGGGCCGATATGAGAGCATTGAGGGCCTGAACGAGGCCTGGGGCACGTCTTTCGCGTCGTTCGCCGATTTGGCGCAGGAGAGACCAGACCCGACGAAGGGGTCACCGGCAATGGAGAAGGACTACCGGGACTTCTCTCGCGAGATCGTAAAGCACTACATTCGAGTTACGCTGCGGGCGATCCACGAGGAGGATCCCGGCCGCCTCGTGTTCTCGAACCGTTTCATGTTCGGCGATTTCTCGTACTTGGACCTGTACGCCGCATACGACGGGATTGCGGTCAACCTCTATCCAGACAACAACGAGCCGGGGCTGAGCGCAGAGGAGATTGCTGTGGTGCGGCGCGCTCACGAGGAAACCGGAAAGCCGGTCATCATCGGGGAATGGTCGGTGCCGGCGATAGACTCGGGCCTGTACGATGACCTCGATCATCTGGACTGGTCGTGGCCGCAGGTGGTGGAGACGCAGACAGATCGTGGCCGGCAGGCGGCGTGCATTGCGCTGGACTTCTACAATCTGCCCTTCGTCGTGGGGGCGCACTGGTTCACGTGGCGGGACTTCGACTCCGAGAAGCGACGGGCGAACCGCGGTCTGCACAGAGCGGATGGAGTGCCCTACCGGGAGCTGGCCGAGGCGCTGCGCGGCGTCCACGAGAAGATGGGGCCGTCGCTGCGGTGGCAGCCGCGGGGGGGTGAGCGGCAGCCACTGGGATGATCACGAAGTGGGCGGCACCCGGGCCTCGCGCAAGTACCGGGCGGCGTCCTCCGGCGCGACGACGTTGATGTAGATGTCGCTTCCGAGCTCGAAGCCGCCCAGGGTAGTAATGCGGGGGAATATCTCCATGTGCCAGTGGTAGGCGCGGACGTTGTGCTCGGCCGACGGCACGGTGTGGATGGCGAAGTTGTAGGAAGGCCGGTTCAGGCAGCCGGCGAGCTTGCCCAGCAACTCGCGCAGGACGCGTGCGAGGTCCTCTGCCTCGGCTTCGCTCATCGCAGCGAATTGGATGGCGTGACGCTTGGGCAAGATCCAGGTCTCGAACGGGTAGCGGCCGGCATAGGCTGTGACGACGAGGAAGTGGTCTGTGTCCAGGACGGTCCGCTCGCCGGCCTCCTTCTCATTCTCCACGAGCGCGCAGAAGGCACATTTCCCGAGATACTCCCAGTAGGCGGCCGCGCCCTGGAGCTCGACCTGGAGCTGGTGGGGCAGCACCGGCGAGGCGATGAGCTGGGAATGGGGATGGGCCAAAGAGGTGCCCGCCTTCGGTCCGTGATTGCGGAAGATCAGGACATGTCGGAGCGGTTCGCCGGACTCGAAGGCGAGGTATCGCTGCCGGTATGCCTCGATGACAGACTCGATCTGGCCGACGTCCATCTCCCACAGGTCCTTGTTGTGTACGGGCGACTCGATGATGACCTCGTGGGCCCCGAAGCCGTCCCGCGCTGAGTGGACCCCGGTGTGGCGCACGCGCTCGGACCCGGTTCGGTGAAGGGCCGCGAACTTGTTCGGGATGACACGCACGGACCAGCCGGCTGAGTTTGGGGGGCCGCCGTCACGGACTGCAAATACCTCGGGTGGAGTCATGGCCTCGTTGCCGACGCAGAAGGGACAGTTGTCGTCGTGCTCGGGAAGGCGCTCGCTCTCCGCCTCTCCGACGAAGTCAGAGGGCCGCGTGCCGCGGCCTTTGGCGATGATGACCCATTCCCGCGTCACCAGATTCTTCCGCAACTCAGGCTGGAAGTCGGCTTCTCGTCGAATGCGCTTGGCCATTTTGCCCCCCTTTGAGGACAGGCACCCGCCGGTGCGCGGGCGCCTGGAACCGACAAGCATTCTAGGATAGGGCCTGCGACGATGTCAAGCCGATTCCGTCGGGCCGCGTTGCGATGGGCCGACGCGGGTCAGTGCGCCGGGAAAACGTGGGCGGCAGTCGGATCGAAGAACGCAGCGACTTCGTCCCCGACCGACAACCCGCTCGCCTGGAAGTCTCTTCTGCCGATCAGGGCGACCAGATTGACACCGGCATCCACGGCCACCTGCATCACGGCGCCTTTGTCCACAACGCGCGTGATCCGACCTCGCACGGCGTTTGGGCGGTGGACTCCCGGCCGTGTCACGGCCACATCCTCCGGCCGGATTGTGAGGAAGACATCCCCCTCCATCTCCTCGGCGACTTGGAAGTCCACCTCCCCCACCCTGACGAGCAGGCCTCGCTCCGATTTCCGAGCAGTCCCGCGCAGAGCATTGTCACAACGAACGAAGCCGGCCACGAACTTGGAAGCCGGGCGGCGAAAAACCTCCTCGGCAGTGCCCACCTGGCGGATGCGGCCTTCGTGGATGATGCCGATTCGATCGGCGACCGCGAGAGTCTCCTCGAAGTTGTGAGAGACGTGTACAGTTGTCGTCCCCAGCTCCTCGTGCACACGCCGAAGCTCGACGCAGAGGGTCTCCCGTGTCTGCTCGTCGAGGGCACTGAGCGGCTCGTCGAGCAGCAGAACCCGCGGCTCGATGGCGAGGGCCCGCGCCAAGGCAACGCGCTGCTGCTCGCCACCGCTCAGAGTCAAGGGCGTGCGGCGTAACAGATGCGTGATGCCGAGCAGGGCCGCCAGCTCGTCGACCTTGTCGGAGGTCTCCTTCTTCGACCTCTTGCGGAGCCGCATCCCGAAAGCGATGTTCTGGCGCACGTCCAAGTGAGGGAAGAGCGCGTAGTCTTGCGGGAGGTAGCCCATGCCGCGGCGCTCGGGCGCGACGTCGTTGACCTGCACCCCATCCACATAGATCTCGCCTTTCTGCGGTCGATGCAGGCCGGCGATGCACTCCAGCAGAACGGTCTTTCCCGCCCCGGTGGGCCCGAGAAGCACGAAGTAGTCACCCTTGGCGACGTCGAGGTCCGCATCGTGGACCGCGAAGTCGCCGAGCCTCAACGACAGCCCGCGCACCTGAATCAGCGGCCGGTCCATGCGGTTGGCTATGCCCCCGCCGTCGGCAGCAGCATCTGTACGGTATCCCCGAATGGCACCGGTGTTGGGGCTCTATGCTGCGCGACATTCCTGTTCAGGAGCAGAAGGACGCTTGGCTGGAGCCTGGCATGTCTGTCGAAGAGGACTGCTTGAGCGCGGTCGGCGTACTGCTCGGAGAAGCGTCGCAGAGCGTCCTCCAACGACAGCTCGTCGGCTTCCATGGCGACGTCTTTGGCTCCTGCGAGCTTACGCAAGACCGAAAACAGTCTCAGCGTGATCATCGTCGGTTCTCCTCTGCAGAGCTCATGGAGCACGGCAGCGGGCATCGAGCGCGACTACCAGAGATACCCCTGCCCGCCCAGGCGCTTGAAGGTTAAGAGAGTGACAGTGGAGATCATGATCATAATGAGGGCGAGAGCGATGGACTGCTCCACGCGCCCGACCGAGAAGTTGAGGAACATGGCGACCGGCATAACCTCGGTTTTCCAGCGGGTCGCGCCGCAGAAGAACAACACCGGCCCGAATTCGGCGATGGCGCGCGCCCAGGTCATGATCCCACCGGCGACGATGCCGTTGCGCGCCATCGGCAGTACAACGCGGAAGAATGCCTGCCGCCGTGTGCAGCCGAGGGTGCGCGCTACCTGCTCGTGCCTGACTCCTATCGTGTCGAAGCTCGCCTTGATGGCACGCACGCCGAAGGAGCACGCGATGAAGAACTGCGCCACCACGACTCCGCGGGTTGCATACACCCAGCTCGCGGAATCCTCTATCTCGTGGCCGAGCGCCAGAGTGAAGAACCGATTGCTGAGATCCAGCCACGACTGAGGTGTGATCCTGTCGACCCAGCAGCCGAGGCAGGTGTTGAAGAAGATGAGGAGGCTGATGCCCATCACGGGCGGTGGAAGCACTATGGGCAGATCGAGGACAGTGTCGATAATGGCCGAGCCCGGCAGGCGATACCGTGAGAGAACGTACGCGGCCGGAATACCGACGACGAGCGATAGGACAGTTGTGAGTGCGGCTGTGACGACAG
>DAOVEW010000182.1 GCA_030668755.1 Bacillota bacterium
AGGCAGAACCGGGAGCTGGTGCGGGCGCTGGACTCCAGCGCGCGGAGCCTGGCACTTCGCAACCAACAGCTCGACGCCTGGAACCAGGTGAGCCACCGGCTGATCACCAACTTCAACCTGCCCCGACTCCTGGAGCTGATCGTGCGCACTGCGGCGAAGGTGACCGAATCGGACTGCGCCCTCGTGATGTTGGCGCAGGGCAGTGAGGGACATCTGCGCCTGGCGGCGATCCACCAGAGCGGACTGCAAACAGAGCTCGCGCGACGGGTTGCGGCCAGGGTCATCGAGACGGGCGAGCATGTATGCCTGCGGCCGGATGCGCTCCCAGAGGACCTCGACCGGCCCGACCTTGCGTGGGAGGACCTAGTTTCTCTGGCGGGAGCGCCGCTGGTGGCTGCGAATGCCATTCGAGGCGCGCTGCTGGTGGGGCGGGTGCATCCGCATGAAGCGTTCTCGGACCGTATCCTGGAGGGTCTGGGGTCGTTTGCGAGTCAGGCTTCGATAGCGCTGGAGAAGGCGCATCTGTATGGACAGAGCCAGCGCCAGCTCGACCGTCTGGCGAAGCTCCTCGACGATCTGCGCTCCACCCAGCACCAGCTCCACCGGTGCGAGCGGCTCGCCGGCCTGGGTGCACTCGGGAGAGGCGTGGCGCACGTCGTCGATGGGCCGCTGGCGGGGGTGGTGGCGTGCGCCGAGCAGCTCGTCCAGGGCTGCGAGGCGAGCGGCGAGGAGAACCGAGATGGCGTCGCGGCGATCCACGAGCAGGCGACGCGGGCCAGAGATGCCCTGAGGAGCCTGTTGGCGCTCTGCCGGCGATGCGATGAGGGGGGCTGGCGGCGGGTGAACGTCAACCGCGTCCTGCAAGAGGTGATCGAGTTGATGCAAGGGGAGCTCGGGGCTTCGGGTATAGCGGTCTGCCCGTCCTACGGCGATGTGCCGGAGGTCAGCGGCAACGCTGTCCAGCTAGAGCAGGCATTCGCGAACATCGTGCTCCACGTGAGCGCCACGCCGACGGACGGGGGACGGGTGGCAGTCGAGACGCGTGCGGACCAGTTGGATTGGGTGACGGTGACAGTGGAGGGTGTACACGGAGACAGCTCCCCGGTCGCATTGGAAGAGGATGAGATCGCGCCGCTGTCGCTGAAATCTGCGGTCGAGAGCGAGGTGGAGGTGGCCGCGGCGGAATGGATCGTGCGGTCGCATGGCGGAGAGATGGAGGTGACCGGCGACCCCGGCCGACGGGTGCGGTTCCTCATTCGTCTGCCCGCGGCAGCGTTGGGCTCGCGGGCAGAGCAGATGTCCGATGCGGCGGTTTGCGAGGCGGAAGACGCCCATCGAACAGGGGTTCCGACGGAGGTATGATCCGCCGGCGGCGCGGGAACCGCCGGCGAAGCTGAGTTAGGTCGTGACGCGCTAACGGCGGCGCGATCTGGAAGAGATGCCCATGAGGGGCCTTCCTTGCGGGGAGGCCCTATTCTATTTGGCTCGGTGGTCGGGCGCTCGTCGTCCTCACGGGTGCCCGCCACCGGGCCTCCAACCGAAGGCCCATCGAGCCGACGCCGGCTAGGCGTGGCTCAGACGGCGAGCGTCTCCCGCAGGAACTCGCAGCTTCGCTTCAGCACCGGGGCGGGATCGCCCTGTCCTTCCCGCTCTACCGAGTAGACGCCCGAGTAGCCGGCGTCGCGCAGTGTCCGCACTATGTCCCCCATCGGCAGGTGTCCCTCGCCGAGCGCGCAGGACCCCACGTCGTCTATATCCTTCAGATGGGTGTGGACCGCGATCTCCTTCAGGGCGTTGACCGCCGCGAGCGGGTCGGTCCCCTCGTTGTAGAAAATGCCGGTGTCCGGACAAGCTCCGATGCGGCCGGGATAGCGCCGCGCGAGCGCAAGGATGTCCTCGGGATCGGCGACCGTGTGCTCTCTCCCGTGGTTCTCGATGCCGTAGCTCATGTCGTGCTCGTCGCCTGCCCTGGCGAGGCGCTCTGCGAGGGGCTCCGTCTCCTCGTTGGTGAGATAGCCGGTGCACATAGGCGCGCCGAGCCTGCAAGCGTAGCTGAAGAGGCCTTCGATGTCGCTCGTCGCGGCGATGCCGCCGACGCAGTAGGCGGCGAGCTGGAGGTTGTGGCGGTCGAGACTGTCGCGGACGGCGGCGACTTGGTCGTCGCTCCACCGCTCGAAGCCCCCCGTGCCCCGCCAGAGTTCGACGTAGCCGAAGCCGAGCGCCGCGATGCGGGCGAGAAGATCGTCGAGCTTCTCGGGAGTCCAGCTCTCCTCGAACCGGCCCTGCGCGACGCTCCACGGTGTGGACGCATCGTAATCGCTCAACTCGTAGACGTAGCACACGCTGATCACACCGAGCTTCATGTCGGCTCTCCATTCTGGGGGTTGGTCGAGGATATTCGGCGCTGCTCCCAGCGCACCTCTATTCGTGGGGCCGCTCTGCGAGGGGGAAGAGAATGCGGATGTGCTCCACGCGCGCGAGCGCAGAGCCGGCCCATTCGGGGAGGGGAGCAGCCGCGTCGGGCGAGAGGCGAAGGTCGGGCATCGGCCGCCAGCCGCCGCCGGTGTCTATCTCGACGAGGAAGCGCGCGAGGAGGCACTCCCGCCAGTCGGCGCGGTAGAGATCGTCGGCCTGGTAGTCGGGGCGGAGGTACTGGTAGAACAGGGGCATGAGGCTGTCCCAGAGGGGCGAGCCGTCGTGGGCGGGTCCGACGATCATCCACTGGGTGAGCCGCCAGGCGATGCCCATCTCGGGGCTCAGCGCGTGGCCGACGGGGATGATCTGGAAGGCGCCCAGGTGGGGCGGGGGCGAGGTGGAGATGTCTATGACCCCAGTATGGTTCGCGCGCACCCGGCCGATGGCCGCATAGCGCGAGCCGGCGAAACGGCCAATGCCGCGGACGGGCCGGATGACCCAGCCGATCTGGTGCTGGGAGCCGTCGCCGTAGTGAAGGGTGACGCGACCTCCCTCGCGGTTCTCGAACACAGCGGCGACGGGATACGGTTCCGGCCGAGCGACGGTGATAATCAGAGTGTCGCCGCGGTGAGGCACGTAGCCGTCCCAGAGCGGCAGGAGTTCGCCAGTCGAAAGTTCGAGGCAGACGGCGCTGCCGACGAGGGGGGCATAGCCGCCCCCGAAGATGGCGGCTCCGGCGGGCAGATCGGTGTAGATGGATGCATCGGGGCTGAGGAACGAGCGGTAGTCGGCGGGTGGGGTGAGGAACTCCCGAGGGAGAATAGAGAACACAATTCCTCGGTCGGCCTCCGGGTTGTGGCCGGCATTGATGTGGATGGCGTTGACGGCGGTGGCGGCGACGCGGCCCGGGTGGACCCATTTGCCGGCAGTGAACGCGCGCCGGTTGACATGTGTGGTGTAGCGCAAGACGCGCCCGACCGCCTGCCATGAGCGAGCTTGGTCGCGGCTCACCGATATAGTGCCATCGCGGTCGTTGACGAGGCGAATGCGGAGGATTTCGCGCGTCGAATGCGAGAACGCAGTCGACTCCGCGCGAGCGGGCGTACCGCTCGCGAGCGCCAACAGTACGACGATTACCAGTGTCGTGTTGATTCTGCGCACGCAGCCCTTTTCTCCGAGGGCAGGCCGGAGTCATCCTCAAGACTCGCCCGCGTTCCGCGCAGGCGAGGCCCACTCCCTACACCTCTTCTTGGTCACCACTCCCGTGATACCAGCAACGGAACAGGAAGATTCTTCACGTCGCGCTTCGCGCTCGTTCAGAATGGCAGTATGGTGGGCCTCGGCAGATCCTAGCTCCACCGACGGCGGGCCGGGGTGGCGGCACTTCGGGCTAGAGCGGGCGGCGCGGGGCCGCGCGGCCATCCTTTGGGCTCCACCGAGACAGGGAACGAGGTGGGGACTGCCGCCGCCCTCCGATACGGCGGCCGGTATCGCAGGCGGTGACGGCTGCGGCCGTGGTTCCGGGGGATTCCGCTCGCCGGTCTCGGATAGAGCGAAGGGAGAAGAGCCCGAGGCCCGGCCGACAGGTCCAGTGGCGGGAGTGCCCCGAAATCCTTGTTTTTCCGCCCCTCTCCCTCGCTCGCCTTGAGGGCACATTTCACAGGAAATATGCAGAGTATTAGACGCGAATCGTGGGCGAAGAGTTCTCGCCTCGGAGAGTTTCTCAGAGATTTCTGCTCAAGTGGCGCGGAGGCTCAGGAGTCGGCCCGGAGAAGGCTGCTCGTCAGCTCGACGTTTCGGGCGGCGGCCGCACGCAGCTTGGGAAGCCGGGCGCGGTGGTGTTAAGACACCTCCGCGCGCGCCTGCCAGCAAGTGCGCAC
>DAOVEW010000387.1 GCA_030668755.1 Bacillota bacterium
GTGTGTCGAGGTGCGGGGGGTGAAGGTGACGGTCTCGAAGATCGACATCCCGGTGCCGGTGGCGGCGGCGTTCGAGGGGGAGACGGTTCGCAAGGCGGACATGCAGGTGCAGTTTGGGGGGAAGTACAGCACGGCACTTGAGTTCCTGCGTATGCGGGAGATGGACGAGGTGGAGGATGGGAAGATCGAGCTGATCGGGCCGGACTGTGACACGGCGGAGAAGGGGGGAGCGATGCCGCTGGGCATCTTCGTGGAGGTGGCGGGCCGGAAGATGCAGGAGGATTTCGAGCCGATTCTGGAGCGGCAGGTGCACGAGCTGCTGAATCACGCCATGGGCTTCTTCCACATGGGCCAGCGGAACCTGGCGTGGATGCGTATCTCGAAAGATGCGTTCAAGGCGGGGCTGCGGCTGCGGCATCTGGGGGAGCTGCTGCGGGCCGAGTACCTGCGAAAGTTTGCCTCCCTCGTGGACAAGGTGCAGGTGACGATCTTCACGGACGAATCGGACATGGGAAAGGTGCTGGAGGAGGCGCGGCCGGTGTGGGATGCACGCGATGCGCGGGTGGCGGGGATGACGGACGAGAGCGTGGACATCTTCTACTCGTGCACGCTCTGTCAGTCATATGCGCCGAACCACGTATGCGTTATCAGCCCGGAGCGGCTTGGGCTGTGTGGCGCCTATAACTGGTTGGACGGAAAGGCGGCCTATGAGATCAACCCGGCGGGCGCGAACCAGCCGGTGCCGAAGGGCAAGGTAATAGATGAGGTGAAGGGGCAGTGGGAGGGGGTCAACGAGTTCGTCTACCAGACCTCCAACAAGACGGTGGAGCGGTTCAACGCCTACTCGCTGATGGAAGACCCGATGACCTCCTGTGGCTGCTTCGAGTGCATCATGGCCATTCTCCCCGAGCCCACCGGACAGGTGCGCGGCGTGATGATCGTGAACCGCGAGTATCCGGGGATGACGCCGTGCGGGATGCCCTTCACGACGCTGGCCGGGACGGTGGGGGGCGGGATGCAGACCCCGGGGTTCCTGGGGATCGGCCGGCTCTACGTGGTGAGCCGCAAGTTCATCTCGGCCGAGGGGGGGCTGCCCCGCGTGCTGTGGCTGCCGAAGGAGCTGAAGGATGCCTTGGCGGATCGTATCGCGGAGCGGGCGAATGAGATGGAGCTCTCCGGTTTTCTCGATAAGATCGGGGACGAGACTGTGGCGACGACCATGGAAGCGCTGATGCCGTGGCTGGAGGAGCGCGAGCACCCAGCTCTGAAGATGGACCCGTTGATGTAGGGGGAGAAGCACGGGACTGGAGGGATAGCTGTGGGTCTCACGGGCCTGGACATCTTCAAGCAACTGCCGAAGACGAACTGCGGCGACTGCGGAGTGCCGACGTGTCTCGCTTTTGCGATGAAGCTGGCGCAGAAGCAGGCGTCGCTCGATCAGTGTCCGCACGTGTCCGAGGAGGCGAAGGCGGCGCTCGAGGGAGCTTCGGCGCCGCCGATAAAGCTGGTGACGATCGGGGTGGGCGATCGGAAGCTCGAAATCGGGAACGAGACCGTGCTGTTCCGGCACGAGGAGACCTTCTACCACCCGACGGGGATCGGGGTGCTGGTGGATGCAAGCCTACCGGAGGAGGAGCTGAAGAAGCGGGTCGCCGCGATCGGGGAGGCAAGATTCGAGCGGGTGGGGCAGGAGCTGCGACTGGACATCGCGGCGCTGAAGGGAGAGGGCGAGCAACTGGTGGAGGCGGCGCGGCTGGCGGCGGCTGAATCCGCGGTGCCGCTGATCCTGATGAACGAGGACCCGGAGACGATGGGGCAGGCGCTGGCGGGGTGCGCCGAGAAGCGGCCCTTGATCTACGCGGCGACCGCGGAGAACGTGGAGGCGATGGCCTCTCTGGCGAAAGAGCATGGATGCCCGCTCGCGGTGAGGGGAGAAGACGTTTCGTCGTTGGCAGAGGTGAGCGAGAAGGCACAGGCCGCGGGCGCGACGGATCTGGTGCTTGATTCGGGGGCCCGCAGGCCGGCTGAGGTGCTGGCGAACGAGACGGCCATCCGCCGGGCGGCGCTCAGGAAGCGATTCCGCCCCTTCGGGTTCCCCACGATTACGTTCCCGGAGGCGGAAGATCGGCTCGAGGAGGCCATTCAGGCAAGCAGCTACATTATGAAGTATGCGGGCATTGCGGTGATAGGCGGGATGGAGGCGTGGGAACTGCTGACGCTGGTGACGGTGCGGCAGAACGTCTACACGGACCCGCAGAAGCCAATCCAGATCGAGGAGGGGGTGTACGAGATCGGGACCCCGGACGAGAAGTCACCGGTGCTCGTGACGACGAACTTCTCGCTGACGTACTTCACGGTGGAGGGGGACGTCGAGGCGAGTCGGGTGCCGGCCTGGGTCGTGGTGGTGGACACGGAGGGGACGTCGGTGCTGACGGCGTGGGCGGCGGAGAAGTTCACGGCGGAGATCATTGCGGAGAAGGTGAAGGCATTCGAGGTTGGGAGCAAGGTGAAGCACCGGAAAATCATCCTTCCGGGGTATGTGGCGGTGTTGAGCGGGAAGCTCGAGGAAGAGCTGAGTGACGAATGGCAGGTGCTTGTGGGGCCGCGCGAGTCTTCCGGGATTCCAAGCTTTCTCCGGACGTCGTGGTCGCAGTAGGATATCGAGCAGAGGGGGGGCGTTGGTCAG
>DAOVEW010000250.1 GCA_030668755.1 Bacillota bacterium
GGCGGCACCTCCAACCGCTCCGCCGCCAGCAGGTAGATCTCCGGCGCGGGCTTGTTCTTCGCGATATCGTCGCCCGTCACCACCACGTCGAAGAACGTCTCCGAAGTCTCGCCCTGCCGATGCTCTTCGAACAACCGCCCCAATATGATCTCCACCTGCTGCCTGTTCGCAGAGGACACCACCCCCAGCTTCATCCCTCGCTCGCGTGTCTTCTCGCACACCTCCCAGAACCCCGCGAACACCCGCAGCGGCTCCGTCCTCACCAACTCCAGATAGATCGCGCCCCGCTCGGCAACCATCTCACCCAGCGGCTTGTCCAGCTCGTACTGCTCCTTCAGGTCGCGCAGGTTGTCCTCTTCCGTGTACCCGAGGAACTCCGGCATCACCGACTCCGGCAGATCAATCTCGAACCTCCGCATATAGGCCTGAAACGCCTTGAAGTGAATCGGCTCCGTATCAACGATCAGGCCGTCCATGTCGAACAGCACCGCGTGCAGCTTGTCGAACGACACCGAGTGCGTCATCGCGGCTGCCGTTCCCGTGGGTAGATCGTCACTCCCTGCACCACGCGATGGATCACCCCGCCCGCGCTTGGCGCGTCCGGCTTCAGCCCGTGCTCCAACGACGCGAACAGCCCCAAGAGCTGCCCCACGATCGTATACACAGGAGACAGCATCCCATCCGGCAGCGCGAGCCTCCCCTCCGGATCGAACTCGATCACCTCGTCCGCAAGCTCCTCCAGACCCTCCCTGCGATCGGCCGCGATCACGTGCGCCAGTCCGACTCCCTGCTCTCGATTCGCGCGCAGCAAGTCCACCTCATACCGGCGCACCTGCGGGTCAGACGCGACGAAGGAGACCACGAGCGTGTCCTCGTGGATCGCCGCCCGCGGCCCGTGTCGTATCCCGAGGAACGTATCGCAGAGGCAGATGATCCCCCCATCCGTCAGCTCCTGTAGCTTCAAGTGCGACTCCACCGCCGCGCCATATGCCGAGCCCGAGCCCAGGAAGCACGCGCGCTGCGGCCTACGCTTGGCGAGGCCCTCCGCGGTATCCGGCGCGACCTCCAGCACCCGCTCGCCCGCCGTCGCGAGCCGTTCCACGAGCGCGACATACTCTTCGATCCTGTCGAGGTACGCGAGCCCCAATCCCGCCACCACCATCGAAGTGAAGGAGCTCGTCATCGCCAGCCCGCGGTCGTTCGTCTTCGGGTGCAGCACCAGGCAGTAGGCTCGGTCGCCCAGCGCCCGCGCCTTCCGCGCCAGCTCCCCCTCTTCATTGCACGTTATCACCAGGTGCCGCATCTCCGGCCGCTCGACCAGAGCGATGTCCATCGCCGCTGCGCTCTCCGGGCTGTTCCCCGACCGCGCGAACGACACCATCACGCCGGGCCGGTTCGCCGGAAACGCACATTCCGGATGCGTTACAACATCCGTCGTCGGAACCGCAATCCCTCGCGTGCCGAGGGCCGCCGTCACCGGCCCCTGCACACATCGCCCCACGAAATCCGACGTCCCCGCCCCGCAGAACACCACCTCCGCGGCGCCTCCCGGCAGGGCCACCCCCCTCAGCAGCTCTCGAATCCCCGGCGCCGCCTCCCGCAGCCGCGCCGCCGTATCCCGCCACATCTCCGGCTGCTGCGCGATCTCGGCGGGCGTCGCCTCGACCCCCAATCGCTTCTTCCCCTCATCATCGAGTGCAACCAGCCGCTGCAGCGGATTCACCTTGACTTCTCCCGCGCGCAATCTCAACCAGTCAGAGGTTCCCGCCCGTGCGCACCTCATCCTGCCCCGCCGCCGCGATCGCGCCCGCGCGCCCTTGACGGTCCACCCTCAATTCGATACACTTCAGTCGGCTGACCATAGACAGAACAATAGCTTAGGCAGCAGGACTAACGCGATCTCAGCCCTCGACGCGCCTGCTTCATGCCATCGGACCTGCCGGTGGCCGGAAGTGGGCGCGTCCCTTTCTTCTTTTCAACCTGGGCAGTCGTGGGGCAATCCTATCCTGAGTCGAGAGTGCAAAGTGACACGCATTGCGAAGAAGAAAATCGAAGTGCTGCGAGACCTGGGAGACGGCCTCATCTTGCGTCGCGCCGTTCCCACCGACACTGCCGCGCTCGCGGAGTTCAACGCCGAGATCCACTGCGGCTCCGGGTCCGATGAACCGCGCCCACCCATGGTGTCCTGGATCAGAGACCTGATGTCCGGTGCCCACCCAACTTTTCGCCCCCAGGACTTCACCATCGTCCAGGACACCAATACCGGCGAGATCGTGTCGTGCCTCTGCCTTATTCCTCAGCGGTGGTCGTATGAGGGCGTCGAGTTCGGGGTCGGCCTGCCCGAGCTCGTCGGCACCAAGTCCAAGTATCGCCGCCGCGGCCTCGTGCGGGCCCAGTTCGAAGTCGTGCACGAGTGGAGCGCGCGCAGAGGCCACCAGCTCCAGGCGATCGGCGGCATCCCCAACTTCTACCGGCAATTCGGCTACGAGATGGTGGTCGAACTCCATGGCGGCCGCGCCGGCGGCAGGGCCAACGTCCCCAGGCTGAAGAAAGGAGCGAAGGAACCGTACCGCGTTCGCTCCGCCACCCAAGGCGATTTGCCTTTCATTGCCCGCGTCTACCGGCACGGCATGAAGCGATACCTGCTCTCCGCTGTGCGTGACAGGGCCCTCTGGCGCTACGAGCTGGACGGGCGGCGCAAGAACGCCGTAGAGCGCCGGGAGCTGCAAGTGATAGAGACGGCTGCGGGAGAGCGCGTCGGCATGTTGGTACAGTGCTGGGACTCGTGGAAGGATGCCTTCGGCGCTTCTGCCTACGAGTTGAAGCCAGGCACGAGCTGGTTGGCCGTCACGCCGAGCGTCGTGCGACACTTGGTCAAGACCGGCGAGCAGCGCGCCGCGCGCAAGAAGAAAAAGCTGCACGGCTTCACCTTCTCGCTCGGGACTCAGCATCCCGTCTACGAGGTAATGCCGTGGCAGCTGCCACGCACGCGACCCCCATATGCGTTCTACATCAGGGTCCCCGACGTGCCTGCCTTCCTCGGCCGCATCAAGCCTGTCCTGGAGCAGCGCCTCGCCGAATCCGTCGCCGTCGGCTGCACCGGCGAGCTTAAGCTCAGCTTCTACCGAGACGGCCTGCGCCTGCGCTTCCAGCGCGGCCGCCTCGCCGAGGTCGAGCCGTGGCAGCCGGAAGGAGGTGAGTCCGCAGCCTTCCCCGGCCTGACGTTCTTGCACGTGCTCTTCGGTCACCGGTCGCTGGACGACCTCAAGCTCGCCTACACCGACTGTTATGCCCGCACCGATGAGGGGAGACTCCTGCTCAAGGTGCTCTTCCCCAATAAACCATCCTCGGTGTGGACCGTAACGTGAAAGCACGAGGACACCCTCACGCGGACGACAGCAGCACAGGTGACACAACCGTGCCGGACACACGCACCGATGGACAACTCGTGCTGGCCGTCCTCGCCGGAGATCGCCGCTCCTTCGGCGACCTCGAGACCCGCTGCGCCAAGATGTGGGCCGATAACGCAATCAAGCGAGGGGAATCACTCCCATGACCAAGCCCATCAACATCCGCCAAGCCTGGAACCAG
>DAOVEW010000320.1 GCA_030668755.1 Bacillota bacterium
GTGTGTCCGGGAGGGAGTCCTCGTGGTTCCATTTCCCGCAGCAGCTCGGCTATTGCGCGGCAGGAGAGGTAGCTGCAGTTGGCAGCGCCGTCTCCGAGTATGGGCCGGGAGACATCGTGCTCGCCGCAACCGCGCACGCGACTCACGGTGTGGTGGACGCGGAGTACGTGCGCAGCAAGGTGCCTGCCGGCGTGGATGCGAAGATCGCGCCGTTCGTCCACATTGCGCTCATATCTATCACAGCGCTGCGGCGGTCATCGGCCGAGCTTGGCGACTGTGTGGCGGTGGTGGGGCAAGGCCTCATCGGCAACCTGGCGGCCCAGCTCTTCCGGGCCCAGGGAAGCCGCGTCATCGCGCTGGACCGTCTTGCGCGGCGGCTCGAGATGGCCAAGAAGTGCGGCGTGGAAATGGTGGTCAACGCCGCTGACACCGACCCCGTCGAGGCCGTAAAGGAGCTGACGGGAGGCCGCGGCGTGGAGGTGGTCGTGGAGGCGACAGGGTCGGCTGCGGCCGCGCTCCAGGCCGTCGGGATGGCGGCGCAGAACGCCGAGATGATCCTGCTCGGCACGCCGAGGGGCAGCCACGCGGCCGATGTCGTCCCACTGCTCCGCGCAGTGCATCGCGCGAGCCCGAACCTGACCCTGAAGGGCGCTCATGGGGGCTCCCTTCCGCCGGCCGAGGGTCAGTTCCTAAAGCACTCCGTCGCGCGCAACGCACGGCTCATCCTCGACATGGTGGCCCGCAAGCAGCTCGTGCTGGAGCCCCTGATATCGCGGGTGGCCAAACCGGAGGACGCACCAGAGGTGTACCGCGCGCTGCGCGATGAGCCCGAGAAGCTCCTCGGAGTTGTGTTCGACTGGGGAAGCTGAGCCGCGACCGGTCGGCCTCTAGCGTGCCTCGTCCTCGGCCAGCGCGCGCAGCAGAGCGCGCCCTACTTGCTCCAGCGCCTCCGGCGAGCACTTGTCCGGTGTATCGTCCAGCGTATGCCAGTGGGGGTAGTCGAAGTCGATCACGTCTATGCACGGGATTCCCTTCCGCAGGAGAAAGACGTGGTCGTCGAGCACCCCGGGGCCCGACTCTCGCACAAAGGCCTTGCAGCCCTCGCGCTCGGCCGCGCCCCACACGCGCTCGACGATCTCCGGGGCTCTGCTCAGGGAATAGCGCTCCGGCGGCAGACGCAGGTCGCGGTCTCCGACCATATCGAGCAGCACCGCCCACTCCGGGGGCGACTCGGACCACTTCTGCGCGAAGAGGCGTGAGCCGAGGAACATAGCGTCCCTATCCGGGCCGTAGTCCTCGCCATCGAAGAAAACGATGGTGACACGCCGCGCCGGGGGATGGGCTCTGAGTGCTCGCGCTATCTCGAGGAGGACGGCGACGCCGGATGCGCCGTCGTTGGCACCCAGGATGGGCTTGCCGCGATTGGCCGGGTCTGGGTCACAGTCTGCGGTGGGCCTGCTATCCCAGTGTGCGCAGAGCAGGATGTGGCGCTTTGCCTTTGGGTTGAATGTCGCGATGATATTGGTGAGGGGGAGTCGGCGGTCGCGCATGGTCGCCTCGAAGCGCTGCAGCGTGACTTGGTCTGCACACGAGTAAAGCTGGGCCGCGAGCCACTGACAGCAGCGCGCGTGGGCCTCCGTGCCTGGGACCCGTGGGCCGAACTCGCACTGACGGACCAGATAGCCGTAGGCGCGCGCTGAGTCGAAGGGCCGCGGCTTGCTCTCCGCCGCCGGACAGAGCCGGGCAGCGCCAGCGATGCAGAGCAGCGCCCAGGAGAGGAACGCCAGGGCTCTCATCGTTCCCTCGGGCGGGAGTCGGGCACAGGAACCGCTTTGCCGCCCCGCGCCAGGGACTCCATTGCACAGATGCCGGGCACGGTGTAGTCGAGCGACCGGTAGGCATCTACGGGTGATGGGCGCTCTCCGCGGACTGCACCGATGAAGTCTTTGACCATCCAGAATTCGCTCTTCCCGTGACCCCCGGCCCGCGCCTCTGCCGGCCTCCTAGTCGGCGGCGGTGAGCTGGTTCACGCCCGTCTCTGGGTTCTTCCGGCGCGCCAGACGCACATCTTCGAGGCGTGCGATGGCGATTTCGGCGAGGTAAAGGACGCGGCAGCCGGGCTCGAGGTGGCCCATGTAAGTCGTCTCCTCGATCGAGATGCAGGTGTGCAGGTGAGGTGCGTACTCGGCGATGATGCCGTCTATGCTCAGCAGCTCGATCGGCCCCTCGTACTCGACGAATCGGTCTTTGGGAGGGTAACCCGTGTGCGTAATGTGGTGCAGCCGCGCCCGGTCCAGCGTGCCGATGCCGGAGATAACGATCCCAGTGTGGACATCGCGCTCTTTGGCCGCCTTCTCGATGGAGGCGAGCACGTCATCGCCTTGGTCGAGGCGCAGTGTGACGACCTCGGCGATGCGCCCGCCGGGAAAGAGATCCATGAGTTGCCTCCACTGCTTTCAGTCTGTCAGTGGAGGCATGTTCTCCCTCGCTCCGAATCGCCCTGCACGCGCGCTACGCGGCATTACCAGCGACGAAGCGATCACAGATGGGCGGGGCGCTCCGGCGGGACGGTGGACTCCACGCGAAGCGGTCGATAGGCAGAGGAACGTAGGTATCTCTCACATGGAGCGGAGGGCCACGAGGACGGTGGCGAGAATGGCCACTCCGATGCCGATGAACATCCACACGTTCTGGAGGCTTGACCGCGACTTAGCCGGCGAGTTGAGGAGCACGCCGCAGGACTTGCATCTGAACCGGGTGTATGGGTTGACGGTCCCACATTTCGGGCATTTCGTCCCCACCAAGTCCGGCCGACGGCGCACGCGCTCCCAGCGGGTCCCCGACTTGCTTCCGATCTTGACCGGAAGGATCGCGTTGCACGACCGGCAGTGAGTCAGCCCCTCTTCGTTGACCGTGTTGCACTTAGGACAAAGAGCCATCTCTACAACAACCTCCGATAGAGAGCCGCGTCGTTGCTGTAGCTACTGGCCCGCCTCCGGTAGATGCAGCGAAGACCCGATCCGTTATCTGGCGCAGCCGCCCCGCGACGCGCGCTGCCGCCAGTGGAC
>DAOVEW010000153.1 GCA_030668755.1 Bacillota bacterium
CCGTCCGCCGTCCGTCACTTGCACGTCGAAGAGAGCATGCACGAGCCCCATGAGCAGGACGGCCGAGTCCCAGAGACGGCGCTTCTCACCGCCCCAGGCCGGGTCGTAGAGGTCGTGGAACTCCCAGACACAGCCCGTGGCGGAGCAGGACCCGAGCACGCGCCGTGCGAGCTCGCCGACGAAGGTGCAGTTCGGGCAGTCGGCCGCCGCATGCAGCACGTATCCCGGCGTGCCGCCGTCAATGGTGGCGCTCCGGGCGTGGGCGCGGAGGCCGCGGTCGAACTGGAGGCGATGCCAGCTTGTAAGCAGCCCGGCAGCGAGCAATGGCTCCGAATGTGGCACCGCGCCGAGCAAGGCGCCGCGGGCGAGGACGCCGGGGCAGAGCGAGCAGTCGAGCGAGCCGTCGCCGCCCCGGCCGAGCGCGTACCACTCCGCCTGCCCCATTCGCGGAGTAAAGCGGCGAAGGGCAAGTCGCGCTTGGGCGGCGATGGTCTGGTAGCGAGCCGCACGCTCGGTGTCGCCCACTCGGGCGGCAAGCTCGGCCCCATATTGCGCGGAGGCGATGAGCAGCCACGAGTTGTCGAGCAGCGCGTCGAGCTCGCGCACGGGAGCGGCCAACAACCAGGTTTCGTCTCCATTCATGGGCTGGAGGCCGTTGGGCGAGGCGGCCGCCGCATCGAGGCACGCTTGAACCATGTCCCAGTAGATGGTCCCGTCCACTCCGGCGATCTCTTCCGCATCGCGAACCATGAGCACGAAGTAGTGGGGGACCTCCACGCCGCGATAGCCGTAGGCAGTCGAGCTATAGCTCGGTATCTCGTAGTAGGAGGCGATTCCCGAGGCGCGCCATGCCCGGTGGAAGAAGTCGAGGTTGAGGCGGGCCTCTTCGGGGCGGCCCACCGTCAGGAGCGCGCGCTGCACCCAGTAGCTGTCCCTCACCCAGGCGCGGTTGTGTGGGTAGCGGAGTGACCCCGTGTGGATGGCTCGCGGTCCCACATGCGCGCGAACGAGGCAGAGAAGTGAATCTAGCAGGTCATCGAAGTGCTGATCTCCGGTGACCAAGGGAGTGCGCGAGCACCACGTCTCCCACTCGGTCCTGGTCTCTTCCAGGAGCTTAGCGAGATCGGGCAGAGCGGCCTCTGCGCGGGCAGTGTAGTCGGGCAGGCGTTTCGGCTCCGCCGCGGCGGTGAGCAAGACCGCGACCGCGGCGCGCTGCCCGGGGCGAAGGTATCCCATGGGAGCTGTCAGCTCTTCGTGACGCTGGCGCAATCGGCCGTCGGACAGAACAACCAGGGATTCGCCTCGCTGGTAGGCGTGCGGCCCGAGGCGGGTCCACTCCCCAGGCGCCATCATCTGGAGCACGAGCTGCACTTGGCGGCCGGAGTCGCCGATGTTCTCGGCGAGGAACCAGCGGACAAGGAAGTTCTGCTCCGGATCCGGCGGCGCGAAGTCCACGCAGGTGATGCGGAGACCGGACCCTTCGCTCTCCGAGACGGCGATCGCCGTGTGCCGGATGCGGCACAGAGTCTGCTTGCTGAACGACGAGAGGGGCACGACAGCGCCTTCCGGTGATGCCTGGATGCCCCGGCCTCGCATCCGCACGCCCATCGTGAGCGGCTTCGCCAGGGGCCGGGCCGTGCGCTGGTCGGCCCAGAACACATCGAGCGAGGTCAGGTCATCGGGTTGACAGCCGATCGCCGCGAAGATGTTGGGGTTGCCCAGCGTCAGCCCATCGGGGCTGGCGGGCCCTGGCAGGTCGCCGTCCCGGTGGCTGAAGGTGAACCACGTCGAGTACGACTGAGACCCAAGCCACTCGGCGAGCGCCTCCGCCTCCGGCGCGCCGGTGGGAGAGCCCGAACATCCGGCGACGAGTGCGAGGGCGGCCAAGAGGAACGCGAGCAGGGCGGTGCTTTTCATCGCGGCGGCGGCCTCCCGTGAACTGAAGAGTGAGAAGACTGTAGCGCGCGCGTGGGGTCGCCGTCAACGGTGCGCGCGGCAGCTCCCCGAGAAATCTCTCGGGGAGCTGCCGCTCATCCCGCGGGTAAAGGGACTTCGGCCGCGGCGACTATCTGCGGGAACGCAGTCTCACTTCGTCCCAGCCCTCAAACTGCACACCGTCATAGGTGGCGCCGGTGAGCACCGCCCACCCATCTTCGAGCTGGCCGAAATCGAGCTGTCGCGTCTCGAAGTGGAGGAGCAGGTCGAGCCATCCGTCTCCGTCAACATCTTCCTCATGTGCCATGACGCGGCCGTTTCGCCCTCGGACGGCGACGCCCACGCCAAGCAGTGACACCGTTTCGATGTCCACCTCAGCAGCGTCGAAGCTGTCTGACGACAGCACTGCGACGGGCACTAGGCCGCGCGATCTTGGGTTGACCGAGTTGGGATAGCTCCCCGGCTTGATGTCGATGTCAACCGTGAGCGCGGACTCGACCGCTTCGAGCCTGACGTCGTCGTAATACACCACGTTCGAGAACACGAACGATCGGTACTCGTAGCGGTTCGTAGAGTTCAACCCCCATTTGTCGAGCGCGACCTCGCCCAGGGCGGCGTCGTGGAACTCCTTCGGGGTGATGGGCACGCCCAGAGCAGCCAGCTCTCCGTCTACCCAGAGGTCGGCTGTCAGGGCCTGATAGTCGAGGTCGGCGCGGACCGCGCACCATGTCCCGGGGATGTAGGGGCCCAGGTCAACGGTGGTCGCCCCGTAGAACGCGATGAACCGGGCGCCACCATCGACGCGGAAGTAGTTCCACATGACGCTCTGGTCCGGACTCCCATCCATGAAGCCAACCAGGCCGACCAGTCCATGCCTCGGATCCACGTATACTGAGGCCTGGTAGCTGAACCGGTCCGGCACCTCCTCAAGGTGCAGATACTCCGTGCTGGCCGACCACGGCCAGCAATCGAGCCGGAAGGACTTGCTGCCGCTGTAGGCCACCTCGTCCGAGACCCAGGCGCTCTTCCCGCTGGAAAGCGTGAGCCACCCGCTTTCCACGGGATAGGCGCCGGCGGCGACGGCCTCGAAGCCGTCGTCCAGGGGCAGCGTCGCGGCGGAGGCGGTCACTGAGAGTGCGAGAGCCGCGACCATGAGCAGCACGAGCAGAAAAGCAACTTCCCCTTTGTCCATTGGCGCAGCCTCCAAAGGGTTTATTCCATAGCGCGAGTGCCTCCGCGGGGCCGTCTCTTCGCTGGGGCGCGTCCCGTGTCGGCGATGCGTCGTAACCCGGCGCCCTCTAAGCCCCCTGCGGCGCACGCCGTCGTTGACACCGCTGCGCCGCGTTCTCTATACTCAGGCTCGCTGGGGGACAGCATCCGGGGAGCATCTGGAGGCCTGTTGTGGGACAGCTCCCGACTATCAGCGTTGTGCTGCCGACCCGCGATCGCCCAGAGCTGCTGAGAGAGGCCGCGGAAAGCGTGCTGGCCCAGGAGTGGCCGCCGCTGGAGCTTCTGGTGGTGGAGGACGGCGCTCGCGGCCGGGCGAGCGGCGTTCTTCACCGTCTGCACCGCCGGGGGCCGGTCGCCCTCCGCCTGCTGCGTGGGCCCGGCCGGGGTCCGGGTGCGGCGAGAAACGTCGGCCTGCGCGAGGCGCGGGGCGAGCTGATTGCCTTCCTCGACGACGATGACCTCTGGCTGCCCGACAAGCTGCGGCGGCAGGCAATCTGGTTCGCCCAGCGTCCCGAGCTGGGGCTCGTAGGCGCTCTGTGCGTGCGGAGGCGAGATCCGATGCCGCTTGTCCCACGCCCGATCGGGCGACGCGAGCGGCTGCGCCCGGTGACTCGCGCCGCCCTCGTGCGCGCGAACCGCCTTGTGACCTCCAGCGTGCTTGTGCGGCGAGCTTGCTTCGACGCAGTCGGCGGCTTCGACGAATCACTGACACTGGCGCAGGACTGGGATATGTGGCTGCGCATCGCCGGGCGCTGTCGGGTGGGCATCGTGCTGGCGGCGCTGACGGTCTACCGCGTTCATGGCGGACAGCGGAGCGCGGATCGGCTGGCTATGCGAGAGTGGGAGGTCGAGGTGCTGCGTAGGGAGCTGAGTCGGTGTGGCGCTGGAAGGCATGGTACGGGCCTCCTTCACAGAAGGCTTGCGTGGGCGCACTGTCGGCTCGGCAGGCTCTTGGCGCGACGCGGAGACACCACCAGGGCGGCGGAAGAGCTTCGGCGCTCCAGGGCGCTCTTCCCCTACAGCCCGATGACGTGGTGTTCGTTGCTGCGCTGTGTCCTGGCCCACGGAGCGCCAGCGGGAGCCGAACCGTGAAGGAGCGCCTCCCGACGTGGTTGATACCGCGGGCACCGAAGCGGCCCGCGCTCGAGGGCCTCGGCCGCAAGCTCGCCGACATGGGCCTGCATACGGTCTGCCAGAGCGCCCGGTGTCCGAATGTGGGCGAGTGCTTCGGCCGCGGCACCGCGACGTTCATGATACTGGGGGATGTCTGCACGCGCAACTGCCGCTTCTGCGCCATATCCCATGGCCGCCCCTCCGCTGTCGATCCAGGCGAACCGCGGCTGGTGGCCCAGGCGGCAGCCATGTTGGGCCTCCGACATATTGTGCTGACCTCGGTCACGCGAGACGATCTGCGCGACGGCGGGGCAAGCCACTTCGCGGCCACCATCGCCGCCGTCCGCGACCTTTTGCCGGCAACGACTGTCGAAGTACTAGTGCCCGACTTCGGAGGAAATTGGGCGGCCCTGCGGACGGTGCTGGAGGCACGCCCGGAGGTGCTGAACCAT
>DAOVEW010000006.1 GCA_030668755.1 Bacillota bacterium
CTTCCAGCCCCTTCAGGACCTGAATGTGCTTGGCTCGATAGTCTCGCTTGGGTGACTTGTCTTTTCTGGCCAAAGCAAACTCCTTGCTAAGACTCCAGGTGAGTGTCCGCAAGCTTCAGCCGATCCCCCCTTGGGGCCGCCCGGACAGCCCCTCCCGAGGTCAAAAAATGCCAGGCTTCATCAAGCTTTTTCGGACCAAATAACTATACCATTTCCGGCCCTGAATATCAAGTTTTCCGGTGCTGAAAATGAAACCCAGATCGCCTGTGACAGCAGCACTTATTAGGCCTAAGTGGATACGGTAATCTTTCTCAGATAGACACCTAGCCTTCTCGCAGAGGTCGCCTCCCACGCTTGCCTGTCAACACCACGTGGCCGGCGTGTGCGGGATGCCTAACGGACCCCGAGATCGGACTTGCGGAACAGCATCAGGGGCTCGAAGCCGGCCTCTCGGAGGTTGGTTTCCGCCCCCTCCTCCCGGTCAATTACGTACACTACCCGCTCCACCTCGAGGCCGAGTCTGGTCAGGCGTTGAGCGGCCGAGATCGCCTGCGAGGCGGTGGTCAGGACGTCCTCCACCAGCACCACACGTTCGCCCTGCTCGAAGAGACCCTCGACTTCTCTGCCGGTTCCGTACTCCTTGGCCTCGCGCCTGACAATGAGGTACGGAATCCCTGTCTCGAGCGCGACTGCAACGACCAGCGGCACACCGCCCAGTTCCACTCCGGCGAGACGGTCCGGTGGTGGCGAAGGTAGAAGGTCAGATAGGGCCTTGGCGATCTCTCGCAGCAGCCCTGGGTCCGTCTCGAACCTCCACTTATCGAGATAGTACTTGCTCCGCTTGCCGGAGCTCAAGACGAAGTCACCCTCCAGGTAAGCGGCGTCCTTGATAGCCCTTGCCAGCTCTTCTCGGGTCATAGCACTCTCCGGTTCGTAGGGCAGGAGCGTGTCTCCTGCCCAAGGTGGTGGCCACACCGCTGGTCCGCCCTACTCATGTGCTCCTAGTTCCGTGGACCTAGCGGCATCTTCCCCCTACACGGACACGAACTCGACAATCCGGTCGACCGATTCAGCGAAGCAGTGCGCGTGGAACTGGCACCGCTCCTTCGGCAGCAAGGTACTCAGGAACGCTTGGTACCTGTCAAGCTCGGGGTTGACCACGAGCACCCGCTTATCCGATGTGCGCGTCAGGCCGAGAGCCAGAAAATGACGCAGATAGGAATCAGTCGCAGGGAGAGAGTGCCCGACGATCACCACACGCGCCGCGGATGAGAGGTCCAACTGCGCCCTAGTCCATATTCTCCGCAGCGCGTATCCATGTCTCTCTTGCTTCCAGGTTGGCGGCACGATATAGGGACGATGCTTCGGACGCTTGTCGTTCGGCAGCGGGTGGTACTGGCACGCGCGGCTCCTCATCTCCTGCTCAGCGCTGTGCGATCTCGGCGCTTCGCTCCCATGTCTGGCATGAGTGAAGAACGGAAACTGCTGAACGGGCGCGTCACAAGCTGGGTCCGTGCAGACACCCCAGTTCAGCGATCCGTGCAGCTTCAGGAGTAGAGGCACAGACCTCTGCATTTCGTTGTCTGTGCTCCTGCCAAGCCAGTACAGAGGGCCGACCTGCGGTTCCTGTGCGCACGCTCCGATGGCGGATTCAGGGAGGCAGTCTACGTCCCCAGGATGACGAGGCGGCCCCGAGCTGGGTGTGAACGCGACTGCGGTATCGAGGGCAAGGTCGTAGTTCATCGTGAGGAAGGAACAGCGAGCACACCACAGATTCCCCTTATCCAGGGCGCGAAGGTCCGACACGAGACGCTCGTAGCCGAGCACTGGCTGCTCCCCCCGGCTGAGTCGGCCAAGCATGCAGTCGACCGTCGGGCGGACGCTCTCCCCATAGACGCGCCCGGTTAGTCGGAGCAAGCTGTCTACGACGTCGCGCTGTCTGAGATCGTAGCTCGACGCGTCCATCTCTGCGAGACAGAGAAGGTCCTCGAGGTTGCTGGCGTCCGGCACCAGATCCGTCTCATTGCCTTCCGAGGACTCGCACAGCGCGCACCGCTTCACAGCATCCTCCCGCCAGCGCTGAAGCAGCCGGAGGTCATCCGCAGCGACCTCGTCGCTCTTGGCGACCTCTGCCGAGCAACTAAGGAACTCCCGCATCACGGGGGCGCCGAAGTCGGCACTCGCACCCGCGCCGAACAGAAAGCACACATCGCAGTATGATTGACCGATCATCAGCACTCCCCCGCGTTCATTCCTTGGGATCCCCGTAGGCCCGCTCAGTACTCTATCCCCCGGCGCGCCTTGACGCCTCGGGAGTAGGGATGCTTCACAGCATTCATCTCGGTCACCAGGTCGGCGGCCTCGATGATCTCGGGCGGGGCAACGCGGCCCGTGAGCACGAGCTCGACGGTGTCCGGCCTGGCGCGGATGAGGTCTATCACCTGCTGGAGGGAGATGAGCTGGCCCTTAAGCGCGCCCAGTATCTCATCGAGGACGACGATATCGTACTCGCGCCCGGTCAGCGCGCGGCGCGCGAAGAGCATTGCTTCCCGGGCCTGTTCTCGGTCATCCTCAGAGGGCGGGAGCTCCCACCACGGGGTGTCTGCGTCGGCCTGACTGTGATCTCCCCACTGTGCCGCGCCGAAACGGTGGATCTCTATCTCGGGGGCTAGCCGGCCGGCGGCCTGCACTTCGCCGGACTCCCAGCCGCCTTTCAGGAATTGCACGATGCACACCCGCAGGCCCTGTCCGGCCGCACGCATCGCGAGCCCCAGCGCCGCCGTCGTCTTCCCTTTCCCGGCTCCGGTGTAGACTTGCACCAACCCTTCTGTCAGCCGACCCATGTGGTCCTCCTAGCTCTCAATCGCGCTCTCACCACTCGGTTCGACCTCCAAATGGCATATGTCATTGTAGGCCGCCACGCGCAGTACCTCGGGGGTACCCCGCAGGACCGTGATCGAACCGTTGGCGACCCATGTGAGATCCCAGGATGAGATCGGAATGTCGAGTGCTGCGAACACGGCCGACTTGATCGGCCCGCCGTGAGTGGCCACTATGACGGCCTCCCCAGCGTGAGCGGCGGCAATCTCGCGCAAGGCCGCCATCACCCTCCGGCAAAGCTCCGGCTGGCTTTCCCCTCCGGGCGGGGCAAGGCGAAGTCGGTCCGCTCGCCAGCGCTCCAGCCATCCACTGTCGCGCTCCGCAGCCTCCTCGAGCGTCAGGCCTTCGAGAACACCATAGGAGCGCTCGCGCAGGTCCTCGCGGGGCCGGACAGCTAGCCCGTGGGGAGCAGCGATGAACCGCCCGGTCTCCCGGGCCCTGTTCGTATCGCTCGAATACACAGCCGCTATATCCATCTTGGCGAGCCGCTTCGCGGCGCGTGCGGTCTGCTCGCGTCCCCTCTCGGTCAACGGTGAGTCCTGATGCCCCTGCACGCGGTCCTGCACGTTCCACACAGTTTCGCCATGTCGCACGAGGATAAGTCTCGCCTCGCGATCACTTCGCGCCATTCACCGCTCCTTGCCGACTTCTCTGCCGAGATATCCACTCATACCAACGTGCCCGGGCTGTGACAGCGCATCTGAGTACCGTCTCGCGCCACCTGCATCGAGCCCAGTCGGATGCCGTGTACGCGCTCACTACCGGAGAGCGGCGTGAGCAATGCAAGCCGTCGCCTTCGGAAGTCCACGCTCTCGAGCAGTGCCAGCGCCAAGGTCTCCCCTCGCTCCCCGAGCAGGCCGACGAGCAGGCTCTCCAGCGCAGCGACATCCACGGTCCGCGCCGTCGCATCGAAGCTGTCGCTGAGCCGCCGCAGGCCCGTCGTGTCGCTCGGGCCGTCGGTCACGAGGAAGACCCCATCCGCGCGGCGCTCCGCGTAGAGCACTTCACATGCTACACACTCCTCGGCATAGGCGCGGATGTGGCCGGGCAGTGGCTCTCCACTCGTCCAGACGCTGTTCTCGATGGGAGCCTTCTCCCAGTCGAGCTCGAGCTCGCGCCCCTCCGCGAAGTAGGCCGCGAACTTCCTCTGTCGGCGCGCAGCGCGATCTTCCCGGGAGCGTTCCTTCGCCGCCCGGGACACCGGAAGACGCACCACATGCGGCCGCGACCGCCTCCGATAGGGAGCCACCAGGTGCTCCACTTCGTCTTCTAGCTGAAGCGCTATGACGACGTCGGGGTCCAGAAGCCGCACCTTTGCTCCCTTGAAGGCGCGAGCAAACGGACCAGCAATCAGCCCGGTTGTGTCGACGATCACAGTATCCGCCTCACGCCGCGCTGCCGCCGCCATCGCGGAGATGCTCGCCGCACACTGGAGCAGATGCCCCTTCGGCGACGAGGCGCCGACGAAGTCGCTCGCGTCGGCGCGGAGCGCGTCGAGCGAGCGGATATTGCTGTGCACGCCCGCCATCCCGATGCAGGCCGGAGGCCCGATGCTGGACTGACCGATGTCGGCGTCCACCACTGCTGTCTTGCGGCCGGCGGCATGGGCCTCGCTGGCCAGCAATGCGGCAAGCGTGCTCTTGCCCGAATCTGTGGCCCCGACCAGGAACAGCGTCCCGCCTGCCCGCGCTGCCTCCAGCGCCGGCCGCCAGGCGGACGGAGTGTCGAGCAAGGGAGGAGAGTCGGCCATGGACTGCCTCTAGGGCACTGCCTTCCCTCCTCCTTTGGCAGAGCGGCTCTGTTTTCCTCTCGCAGTGTCGGGACCGCGCAGCGCGGCTGTGTCCCGCTGCTTGCGCCCAGCGGCGGCTGGGGGTAGAATACGAGTGTCATGGCTGGCGGCTGGAAGCGATGGGTCAAGGCTCTGCTGCTAGTCCCGCTTCTGGCCTCACTGGGCTGGTGGCTGCTGCACCCGCGGCCCAGCGACAGGGAGCTAATCCTGGATCTGGTGGCCAAGGCGGAGCATGGCGTCGAGACGAAGTCGGCGAAGGAAATCATGGAGTGTGTGGCGCCGGACTACAAGGACGAAGGCGGTCTCACTCGGCTCGACATTCTGCGCCTCGCCCTGCATTGGCAGCGCGATCCCGATGAGGCCGAGGTAGTGATCGACGACTACGAGATCGAGGTGATGTCGCCGAGGGCAAGTGGGCGGTTCCAAGTGGACGTTCTGTTCGAAGAGGATCGCGGCTACGCTTCCCCGCTTCGCTTCAACCTCGCCGTGCAATTTGAGAAGCAGCGCCAGCGGCTGAGCAAGGTGTGGCTGGTGAAGTCGGTGAACGGGCACGGAATCGAGAGGGGCTTCGAGGATTTCCTCTGATGTCGCGGGATGCCTTCGAAGGAGTTGAGTTCGACATTGGCGATCCGCACGAGCGGGAGCGCGTGCGTCGCCACAACGAGCGCATGAAGGATGAGGACGAGCAGCGGCGCCACGAGGATATGGCCGTCCAGGCCCGCACGGCCTACCTCCACATGCGGCTGGGGGACTTCTATGTTCGATCGGGCAAGATTCAGCGCGCGATCGGCGAGTACAAGCGCGCGGTCAAGATGGACCGGCACAACGCCGTTTTCCGGACTCGCCTCGGTGACATGTATCTGCTGAAGGATATGGTGGACCAGGCGATGGCCCAGTATCGGCTCGCGATCAAGGATAGCCCCGAGCTGTCCGATCCTCGCGTGAGCCTCGGAGACCTCTACCGCCGCTTCGGCATGAACGTTCAGGCCCTCGAGCAGTACCGCGTCGCAGTGCGCGCCGAACCGACGCGCGCGTACTACCGCTTCAAGGTGGCCGATACACTCGCGGCCGTCGATCACTTCGACGAAGCCATGAAAGAAATGCGCACGGTCGTCTCTCTCGCCCCCAACGACGCCTTCTACCGCTTTCGAATGGGAAGCCTCTACCTTCGGGTCGGAGCGGTCGAGGCCGCCACTGGCGAACTCCTAAAGGCGACGCAGCTCGCCCCCTTCGATGACTACTACCTAGTCCGCTACGCCATCGTTTCCCTCGCCACAGATCGCATCGTCCAGGCGACAGACGCCTTCCGCATGGCCGTCAATATGGAGCCGCGTAACCGCTGCTACCGCGTGCTTCTGGCCGATGCGTACGCGGCTGCAGGACTCGAAGCGGAGGCGGGCGACATGCTCGCCTCCGCCGGAGACTTGGACAGCTATGACATGGAGTTCGTCGGCCGACGCAGGTTGGAGCTGAGCCAGGCGGAGATAGACGCTGGCCAGGGGCAATGAACGTTCACACCCTCACCCTCGGCCCCCTCGCCACCAACTGCTACTTGGTCTGGAAAACCCTCGAGCGACCGGTCCCCGTGCGAACACGCGCGCTGCTCATCGACTGCGCCGGTGACCCCCAGGATATCGTCGGAGCTGCGGAAGAGAGGGGCCTCGAGATACGTCTCATCGTGAACACCCACGGACACGCCGATCACACAGAGTCCCTGACACGGTTGAAGGATATCACCGGCGCCGAGCTGGCGATCCACGAGCTCGACGCCCCAATGCTGTCCGACCCCATGCTGAGCGGTGCAGCCACATTCGGGTTCTCTCAGCACGGCGCAAGCGCCGAGCGCCTGCTCAAGGAGGGCGATGCGGTGGCGATTCCCGATATCGACTCGATCCTCTCGGTCCTGCACACCCCCGGTCACAGTCCGGGCAGCATTTCCCTGCTGGGCGATGGGATGCTCTTCTCCGGCGACTGTCTGTTCGCGGGCGGCATTGGTCGCGTGGACCTGCCGGGCGGCGATGAACGCGCTATGATGAGCTCTCTTGCGCGTCTCACCCAGCTTGACCCAGCAGCAGTCGTCTACCCCGGACACGGTCCGGCCACCACCATTGGCGACGAGCTGGCCAGCAACCCGTGGCTTGCGAGCCTCTAGCGAAGCAACTTCTCGTGGTATAATGGGCGTCACACATGGGCCCGTAGCTCAGCGGCAGAGCAGGCGGCTCATAACCGCTCGGTCGCAGGTTCGAATCCTGCCGGGCCCATTCTTCCCTTTCCCGACGGGCAAGGGAAGAATGGAGTGAGGTGAGAGGAGAGAGTTGAAAGGGGATGACTACAAGAAAGCCATCGCAGTCCGGGCGACTCTCCGCCAAACATTAGCCCTCATCTCACGGTCACCTCTCTCCTATCGACTCTCAAGAATGTTGCCTTGCGGGACTGAATCGGGATGCCCTTTCTCTTCGAGAAGCTCGAGGTCTATCAGAAGGCCCTCGCCCTGGCAGAGCGAGTGACCGGGATGACGGCGGGGTTCCCCCGTGGTTGCTGGTATCTAGCCGACCAACTCAACCGCGCCAGTCTCTCGATCTCCCTCAACATCGCGGAGGGGAACGGGCGTTGGACGCAAGCTGACAGGAAGAACTTCTTCGGAATCGCCCGCGGGTCGGTGCACGAGTGCGTTCCGCTGATCGAGTTGTGCCGAAGGAGAGGCCTCTTGCAGGACGAGGTCTGCAGCGCTCTCAGCGAGGAACTGGAGACGATCGCAAAGATGCTCTCCGGACTGATACGGAGAACGCAAAGGCCTTCCGGCACCGTCTGAAGCATGGCAGCGGCCACGCCTTTGCTAGAAGGCATTTCTGGTAGCACGACGTCTGTGTATTGGGCAGGAGACACGCTCCTGCCCTGCGGGGGCACCCACACAGGAGGTGGACTGATTGCCTCTCTATGAGGTTCCGCTAAGTCGGGTGACCAACGAGGTCCTTGCTTCACTCGTTACGAACGAGGTGAGAGAGGACCGGCAGATCGAATACAAGGAGGGGCTTCCCGGAACCTCGCCAAGAGACAAGATGGAGTTCCTCGCGGACATCTCCGCGTTCGCAAACACGATTGGGGGCGACCTCCTGTACGGAGTGAGAGAGAAACGGGACGCCGAGGGGCACCCCACCGGCATAGCCGACGACATCTGCGGACTTGAGGACATTAACCTTGACGCAGTCAAGCTGCGTTTCGATTCTATCCTCCGGGATGGACTGGATCCGCGACTTCCGCCCATCGAGTACAGCGCCGTTCCGGCTGCAGGGAACAGGACCGTGCTCATACTCCGTGTGCCCAGAAGCTGGAGGCGACCCCACATGGTCCGAAACGAAAGCTGGTTCTACGGCCGCAGTTCAGCGGGTAAGTTTCGGCTCGACGCAAGCCAGCTACGTGAAGCCTTTCTTCAATCAGAGACTCTCGAGGAGCGAGTGCGCGGTTTCAGACGCGAACGTCTGGCAATGATCGAGCGGGGCGAGACGCCGGTGCCGCTACCGGCGGCTCGGCCGAAGTCGGTTCTGCATGTACTGCCGCTGACGGCGTTTGATGTGGGCGTAGGGGTGGATCTCCGCTCAACCACTGAAACGGCCGTTGGGATGCGGCCGATTGGTGCCGGCGCGTGGAATCACCGCCACAATTTCGACGGGTTCATGACTTTCCACGGAGCGACCGATGAAGGGGTATCGGAGGGGTACACCCAGCTCTTCCGAACCGGTACCATAGAAGCGGTCGACACGCAGTTCACGGGAGTTCACGAAGGTCGACGGTTGATACGCAGTGTGATGTTTGAGCGCGATCTGATTGGCGCGCTGGGAGGGTATCTGGCCTTGCAGCGACAGCTCGGGCTGTCTCCTCCGGTGCTAGTAATGCTCTCTCTGCTAGGTGTCAAAGGCTACAGCATGTTCGTAGATGCATCCCGGTACTTTACCGGCCGCCGAGGCGAGCACATCATAGATCGAGACACGCTTGTCGTGCCAGCAGGGGTGCCCGTGGAGGACCTGGGAGCGGACCCTGCACAAGTGTTGAGGCCCCACTTCGACGCCGTCTGGAACGCGTGCGGCTATGCTGGCTCGCTGAACTACACGAAGGATGGGGAGTGGAAGCCACGCAGCTAACGCTAGTGTGGGGTGAAGGTAATGCGCATCTGGATACTGCCCATAGTAGCAGCATTGTTGGTTTTGTATGGCTGTGGACAGGAGACCGTCGGACAGCAAGGCGGCGGGGCCGGGGCTGATGTGCAGCCGGCGCCCGAGCCTGGGGACGAAGCTCCCGATGTTTCCACGCTCGACGGCAAGATCATAGTCATGATCGTCGCCCACCGCGACTTCCGCGACGAGGAGCTTTTCGAGCCCAAGAGCATCTTCGAGAAGGCCGGCGCAAAGGTGACTGTTGCTTCCTCGTCCCTGGACCCGGCGAAGGGGATGCTCGGCGCGACCGTGACGCCCGACATCCTGCTGGCGGACGTCGAGGCGACGGACTGCGACGCGGTCGTCTTCGTCGGCGGCAGCGGTGCGAAGGAGTACTGGGACAACCGGACGGCCCAGATGATCGCGCGGCAGGCGTTCGAGAGCGGCAGTGTGGTCGGCGCCATCTGCATCGCGCCGGTCATCCTCGCGAACGCGGGCCTGCTGGACGGCAGGAAGGCTACGGTCTGGGCATCCGACGCCGGGAGGCTCCGCGCGCAGGGAGCAGAATACACCGGCCGCGACGTCGAGGCCGACGGGCGAATCATCACGGCCAACGGCCCCGAGGCGGCAGAGAAGTTCGGGCTCGCAGTCGCGTCGGCGCTAGCGGGATAGGCGGCCGCTGCGAACCGCGGCGCTGCCGCGGATGTCTGCGCGAGGAAGAGCGAGGTCAGCCATGCGCCTGACGATGCTGTGCACGGTGGCTGTCTGCGGAGCCCTGTTATGCGGCGCATCCGTGGACGCGGCGGATGTTCCGGCAGCGCTGCACCTGGTCTACGCCGTGACGAAGGCCGGTGAAGGTCTGCCGAGTACGACGCTCTACGTACACCAGCTCTCATCCGGACAGCGGAGCGCATTCTACCGGGATAGCGATGGAGAGACTCGCGTTCTCGTAAAGATCGCCAGCTCCGACGTCCTTGGAGCAGCCCGGGCGATACCTCCCCGCAATGTCTACGTCATGGTGGGACCGGCCGCGGTGCAGCGGAGTGCCACCTGCCCCGATACGCTGACCCGCCTTCGGATCGCCGCCGGCGACCAAGAAGCAACTACCGACCCACTCTTTCTCGTGCCACTGTGTTTCAGTGAAGCCTCGCCCTACGGCCTCTGGAACAGAGCACCAGTGTTCGCCGTGAGCCGCACGGCGGAACGGACAGCGCTGTCGGCTCTTCGCATCGGTGATACCAAGCTCAATGGCCCAGCTATTCGAGTGCTTTCCCGGGAAGGTGCGGAGGAGTGGCAGGTGTCCCTGGGTCATCGGGACCTCTACGTAGCTGATCTGGTCTGGTCGCCGGACTCCGGCTCGCTGGCATACCTCGTCATGCCTCTCGGCGATGTGCATACGCTCGACGAGGCACTGCTGCCAAAGGCGGGCATCCACCTTGCAAACGTTACCAAGAAAGCGTCGCGCCACCTCTATCACTGCTACGGCGATGCCCTCGCCTGGGGGCCCAAGCCCGATTGCATCACCGTCGCGGCCCGAACGGGGGACTTCTGGGGCACCGGCTCTGTCATTCGAGTGATACAGCTGCCCTCGGGGAGGCGGATCGAGGAATACTCTGTCCCCGGCCGGGCGTCGGCTATAGCTTATTCGGATGATAACCAGTGGCTCGCCGTCCAGACGCGGCATGATCACGCGCAGCAGCTCTGGCTCTACGCGGCGTCTGGCGGCTATGGACGCCTGTTCTGTCAGGTGCAGGACGAAGAAGGGCGGTTGGCTCTCCTCGGGTGGGCGCGCCTAACCGGCGGCGGTGACTGAGCCATCTCCAGCAACCACCACCCTGCCGCTACTGTCGTGTGCCACATGGGAGACCGCAGCATAAGGATGAGACAGAGATGACAGGCGGCGCACGCCGCGCACGCGCCTTTGGTGTAGCCGCGCTTCTCGGCCTCGGCGCCATCGTGGGCAGTATCGCCCTGTCCGCCCCGGGGCCATTGCCCTCCTACGCCATCCCAATCTCCGCCGGCACACTCATTCACGTCGCCGCGTCCCCGCTTCACTAGCGGAGCAGCTATGTCCGGTTCGAGTGAGAACGCCCAACATACCCTGCCGACCTCAGAGGGCATCGATCCGAATCGGTCGAAGCTCGCCTTCGCCGTGGGGCTCACCGCCTTCGTGCTGGCGGCCGAGGTCGCCGGTGGTATCTGGGCCCGCAGCCTTGCTCTTCTGAGCGATGCCGCGCACGTGTTCACCGACCTCATATCACTCGCGCTGACCCTCGGCGCTTTGCTGATAGCGTCCCGACCGGCGACGAAGGAGCACACCTTCGGGTGGCACCGGGCAGAGGTCTTCGTTGCGCTCATCAACGGACTGCTTCTGCTCCTCGTATCCGGAGGGCTCATCCGCGAGGCATACCTCAGGCTTCGAGACCCGATGGAGGTGCGCGTAGCCGGCATGCTCGCGGTGGCCATCGGCGGGCTGATCGCCAATGGCATCATTGCGCTCCGCCTTCGCGGCAGCGCGCGCCGTGACCTTAACATACGCAGCGCTTACCTTCACGTGCTCGCCGATTTCGGAGGAAGTATCGGCGTGGTCTTGGCCGCCGCGATCATGCTGCCCACCGGTTGGTATGCTCTCGACCCGATCGTTGGAATTGCGATTGCTCTGGCCGTGCTCGCGGGCTCGGTACGGGTGCTGCGCGATACGGTACACATCGTGTTGGAGGGCGTGCCTCGCGAGGTGGACCTGAACGCGGTCGCAGAGACGATTCGATCGACGCCGGGCGTCGACGGCATCCACGATCTTCACATATGGACAATCTGCTCACACCTGCTCGCCCTCAGCGTCCACGTCACCGTGGGCGATCGCACGGCAGTTGCACGTGACGAGATCGTGCGCGCCATCAGCGACGAACTGCGGGTGCACTTCGGGATAACTGAGACGACGATTCAGACCGAGCGCGAGCCCTGCCGCACCGACGAACTCATTCACGTCGCCCCCCATCGCGACGAGTCTCGGCCTGCGAACAAGGGATGAGCTCATCCCACACCGGGAGAGAATATCCCGCGTCTCAATCCGGGAGCACACGCGCCACCGAAGCCGACTCCCGGTTCGG
>DAOVEW010000316.1 GCA_030668755.1 Bacillota bacterium
GGGATCGAAGACGGGGCGAACGGTCCTGCTGTGGCAGCGGAGTTTCATCTCCCTGGTGACACAGCCCATGCCGATGTTCTTCAAGGCCGCGCCAATGGGGAACGCGGGATGGAGGGTAAGATGGGCGACGTTGACGAGGACATCCGCGTCATAGATGGCCTGGGCGACGACGCAGGAGTCGAGCTCAAGAGGGTGGGGGACGGGGACTTCGACGCCGCTAGAGCGGAGGCCGTCGGCGATGAGGAGGGGGCAGCCGAGGCCCTCTGGGGTGAAGCCGTGGTCGGTGGCGGTCTCGAGGTGGGCAAAGAGGGTGTGGCGCTGGTGCTTATAGAGGGTGACGGTGTCGGTGGCGAAGGGGCGGCCACCGGCCTGTTTGACGAGGTCAGCGAAGCGGCGGATGAAAGTGGGCCTGATATGGCGGGTGTTCCCGGCTTCACCGAAGTGGAGCTTGATGGCGACGTAATCGCCTTTGGTGATGGTTTCCTTGGTGACGACCTTGCGGAAGAGAGCCTCAAGGGATTGGTAGAGGCCGCGGCTGTTATCGGCCTGGGCCGGGGCGTAGTAGACGGTGCTGGCCTTGGCCGCGCGGGAAGACTTGCGCGTTGGCATGCGATCACCTCCTGGGCTGTGGGACTAGTCTTTGGGGAGCACTTGGTCGTGCATGAATCTCTCGACAGCGCGTCTCGGAAATGCCCCCTCCATCGGCCCCTTTCGGGTCGCGCCCAGCGCCCCGCAGGCGTTTGCGAGGCGGCCCACTTGGTCGAGGGGGAGGTCTTCGAGGATGCCGACGACGAAGCCGGCGTCGAAGCAGTCGCCGGCACCGGTGGGGTCCACGGGCTCGACCGGGAAGGCCGGAACGTCAATGCGGTTCCCTTTGGTGTAGATGGAGCATCCCTCGGCCCCGCGCTTGCGGGCGACTACCTCGGGGCCGACGTCGAGCAGCGCGCGGCACGCGTCCTCCGGGCCGGTCACGCCCGAGAGAAGCTCGGCTTCTTCGCCGCTGGGGAGCACGATATGCGCGGCCGCGAGGACGGGGGAACAGATTCGCCTGAGCGCCTCCTCGCCCCCGAGGAGCTCGGGGCGCAGGTTCGGGTCGAAGCCGACGCGGCCGCCGCTCTTCTTGGTGAGCTCGACGGCCTGGTAGCAGAGGGAGCGCATGCGCTCGCTCACGGAGAGGGAGGAGCCGCAGATGTGGAGGAACTTGACGCCCTCGAAGTACTCGGCCGCGAGATCTGGCATCTGGCCGGCGGCGGCGTAGGCGATGTGATAGAGGAACCGGCGGCTGCCGTCCGAGAAGTAGGTGACGAAGGCCACTCCCGTGGCGCGATCGGGGATGCGAGGGCAGTGGGTGACATCGAGGCCGTCGGCCTGGAGGCGGTCGAGAAGGCAAGTTCCGAAGTCGTCGTCTCCCACGGCACCGATGAATCCAACCTTGCTGCCGAGTCGGGCGGCCTGGTCGGCGAAGATGGCGGGCGCGCCGCTGGGGAAGGGGCCGACGAACTCGGAGGCCTTGTCGAGCGGATCGTCCACCCGGGTTCGCATCACTTCTACGAGAGCCTCTCCGATGGCGACGATGTCCAGAGACATGATGGGCGGTCCCTCCTTCTGATTCCTCTCCAGCAGCGACCAGTTCCTTACGAGATGGAGGGAACCTGCCGGCAGATGTCCGGGAGCGGGGCCGCAGCGGCATACCCAGGGCCGCTCTGCGTAAGCATGAGTCCAGCTCGTGTGGCAGAATGTCTTACGCGACGTCCGTCATCGTAGTGGCGGTGGTGCGGGGCGAGAAGCCCTCTGCCAGCGGAGGCAGGGGGGCTGGAATGCCGACAGGTTGGGGCTCTCGGGGTGGGGAATGCGAATGAGGTATGGATCGTCTGAATGGATGAGGAACGCAACGAGGTGGAAGAGCTGGCGGCCCGAGCGCGATCCGGGGAGGCGGAGGCGTTCGAGGCGCTCTATCGAAGCCACCAGGCTGGGATATACACATTCATCCTCAGTCAGGTGCGAGAGCGAGAGCTGGCCGCCGATCTGACGCAGGAGACGTTCGTGCGGGCCTGGCAGTCACTTCCGCGTCTGCGGAAGGCCGGAGCATTCCGGGGGTGGCTGCACCGGATTGCGGCGAACCTGGTGAGAGATGAGGTGAAATCGGGACGAGCGAGGTTGGAGGTCGCGGCGAGTGTGCTGGCGACCAACGGAGAGACGCTGGCGCCCGAGCCGCGGGCCGACGCGGCGGAAGGGCCGGAGGCGATGCTGGCCTCGCAGGAGATGAAAGGAGCGGTGTGGGATGCGTTGGCCGAGCTGCCCGCGCAGCAGAGGGCAGCGGTGGTGATGCACCATGTCGAGGGGATGTCCATGACTGAGATCGCCGAGGCGACGGGCGTTAGGCCCGGGACGGTTATGTCGCGATTGGCGCGGGCCCGCGAGGCGCTGCGGAAGCGCCTCAGCCGATATGTGGAGGGCACTGATGATCTGTCATAAGGTTCGGAGAAAGCTTGCGGAGTACGCGGTGGGTGGACTTCGAGGCCGCACGCGCGCCCGGATAGAGGAGCACGTGCGAGACTGCGCGGCGTGCAGGGCGGAGCTGGCTGCGCTTGAGCGGACGGGCGGGCTGCTCGATTCGCTGTCTCTGGAGGAGGCCCCGGCCGAGACATGGGCGGCGGTGCAGCGCGAGATGAGGGGGACAGAGCGAGTGCCGGTTGCTCGACGTGTTCGCTGGGCGTGGGGCACGGCCGCGGGAGCGGTGGCGCTGGCCGCACTGGTGGTCGGGGCTTTCGTGCTGGGGCCGATGGGACCCGCTGAACCCCAGCTCGTGGTCGCCACGGAGGTGGATGAGGAGATGCAGGCCACCATAGAGGGGCATCTGTCCGCGGTGTGGGCGGCCCCGCTGTCCGATGAGGCGGCGGTGGGCCTGCGACTCGCTGTGCTGGAGGACGACGGATGAGATGGCGAGCGCTAGTAGCTGCGGCGGTGCTTGCGCTTGCGGCGGGGGCGGCCCTCGCGCAGGTGACGGCTTGGGATCCGGTCTGGCGGAGCGAGGCCGCCACCGCGGGCACGTCGGTGGTCGGCCGCGCGCACACTATGGTGGTTG
>DAOVEW010000135.1 GCA_030668755.1 Bacillota bacterium
GCCACCCGCACACCCCACAGATGCCGGTTCAGCCAGAGTCCCAGCAGCAGCAGCACGAACGTGACAATATGCAGGGGTCCGCCCAGTGCCGCCGCCAGCGCCGATCCCCGTGCGCCCAGGACCATCAGCCCGACCTGCACAAGGGCTGCCAGCACGAAGGCCCACGGCGCCCGGAGGTCCAGCTCCTTCAGCCGGCCCAGCCGACCGCCTCCGATCGCTATCCCGACGATGACCGTCAGCACTGCCGCGTCGAGCAACACGGCTTCACCTCCCCGCCGCGAACTCCGGTTCAAGTCCCGGTGGCGACGAGATCCCTTCCACAACCGCGCTATCCGGGCCCGCGAGGCTGATAGGCGAGGCGCACATCAACCCGGCCGGGAAAAAGCAATCACCAGAAAGGCCGCATATGCTGCTCCCGCAATCACTCCCCATACCCTTCCAACCCCCTTCTCCCGCAAGAGCAGTGGCAGCATCAAGAAAGCAAAGAACAGCATGAGGGGGAACTCACACTTCAAAGTCTCGGGCGCAACATGAAGCGGCGCTATCAACGACAACGTTCCGGCAACCATGCCTATGTTGAAAACATTGCTGCCAATGATGTTGCCAACGGCAATCTCCCTCTCCCCCTTCCAAGCTCCGACTACAGTCGTCGCCACCTCTGGCAGCGAGGTGCCAATGGCCACCACCGTGGCGCCGATTATGAACTCAGGAACCCCGAACACACTCAGGATTTGCACCGAAGAGTCGACAAGGAGCTTTGAACCCGCCGAAAGGCCGACTAGGCCAAGAAGGATAAGAATCAGGGTGCGAGGCAGCTTCGATTTGTCCGGGACATCCCCTTGGAGGCGAGATTGTTGATCTCGATTCTCTCGCGAGAGGATGCCTGTATACACGATAAACGCGATAAGACTCATAACAAGTATCGCCCCCTCGATCCTTCCAATAATCCCTCCTGTAAGGGCGGCACCGAACAGGGCAAGAGATAGAGCAATCATCGCCGGATACTCAACAACTAGGTTGCGCCTGGAAACGGCGATAGGCGCTACCAGAGCGGCCACGGCCAGCGCAAGCCCAACGTTGGCTATATTGCTCCCAACCACATTCCCCAGCGCGATGTCCTTCTTGCCCATAAGCACAGCAACAAGGCTGACCACAAACTCGGGGGCGGAAGTGCCGAAGGCCACTACCGTCATGCCGATGACCATCTTTCTGATCCCAAGGCACTTCGCCGTGAACGAGGCGCCACGCACTACAAGTGACCCCGAGAAGAAGAGTAGGACTATCCCAGCAGTGAGAAGAAGGATGTGGACTAGCATAGCTCTGCGCCTGTTCTTGATATGATTTCGAAAGCGGCACTCCTTGGAGTGGAGTGAAGCCCTCTGCCTGGACAGTTAGGAGTGAACCCCTCTGACTGGACAATTCAGGGGGTCGCGATGAGCACCCTCTGACGGGCTGTTTTTTCGCCCGCCTGAGGCGGGTAAAGGTTGTTCTCGAACTCAACAGGTCTCAGACAGCCCAGTGCCGCGCGCAAGCGTTCTCGCTTGTACAGCCGCTCGATGAACGCCGGGATACACCCCGCTACCCTTTCGGGGTTCTGGTATTCGGCCAGCTTCACCTTCTCATGTTTCAGCGTCTGAAAGAAGCCCTCTGCTGGCGCCCTGCCCCGCGCCTTGTGCCCGCCACACCTTCATTGCGACGCCTGCCAGGGCCGGCCCCAGCGCCAGCCCCGCCAGGTAAGAGGTGTTCACGACGTTCATCGCCACCCCGCGCTGTTCCCGGGGCACGTGGTCCGGCACTCCCGCGAACAGCGGCGGCCACAGCGCTGCCGCGCCCACGCCGTCCAGCGCCCGCAGCGGCACCAGCACGAGCAGGATCAGGACGGGCGTCGCCAGGAACACGTCGAGCGGCACGGTGCAGATGACGGTCGGGGTGATGACACACAGGGCAAGCCCCCCCGAGGCGAAGAGGATCTCGGCCACAATCGCCACGACGGCCATGGGGCCGAGGACCGGGTATTGCCGAAAGACGGCGACGTAGATGCGGTGCAGGAAGCGGAACCTGGGCGAGATGACCCCAGAGGCCACCTCGCCTTTCTCCGCGGCGGCCAAGCGGTCCTTGCGCCTACCCCTTCATCACCCCCATCGGCCTCAGCCTTGCCACCATCTTCGAGATGCCGGCCCCGTGGCAGGCAGCCCGAACAGGAACCCCACCAGCACCACCATTGTCACCGGCACCATCCTACCAAGCGCTGGATATCAGATGAAGATCCCGATGTACGTCCTGTGGAAGACGCTTAATAGGAGCGAGGCTACCCTTTGGGCAATCTCGCTTCTCCCCCGCAGCGGCCGAGCACTCCCGTCTTGGCCCGGGGACCCCTATCCCTTCATCACCCCTATCGGCGTCGGCATCGCCACAACTATCGCCACAACTGTGGAGATTCCAGCGCCGTGGCCCATGGCCCAAAGGCAACGGTTGGAGCAAGTCTGCCATTCTTCCATTGCCAGAACAGTCGTTTGCTAATGTCGCCAACAGACGCATGCTTCTTGGAAAAGTCATTGACGAAACGGCGCAATACGGGATAAAATGGAGGATAGATTGCCCTGGTGGGACTGAATTGGCAGGTTTTGGAAGACAAGATATCGAGGAACGGACCGAACTGGCGGAGTGCGTCGGCGAGTATCCGCGTTCGCTAGGCACTACAGGGAGAATCCTGCTCCCGGCACCTTTCCGTCGCGCGGTAGGGAGGAAACCTAGCCTCGGACTCGCGTTCGGTCAGACCCTCGCCCTGTTTTCCGATGACCAGCGGCGCATACACGAGGCAGCGTACTCCCAGCGAGAGTTCCTCGACGTACGCGCGAGAGAAGAGGCGATCCTATGGCGCTCGTCGCTCAGGCAAGTGGACGTAGACAAGCAAGGGAGGCTGGTTATCCCGAAAAAGACGCGCGACAAGCACGGACTGACGCGGCGAATTGTCCTCGTCGGAGCTGTCAATCGAGTCGAGATCTGGCCAGCCGCTGAATGGCAGCGCTTCACTGAGAGAGCCAGTGCGAGACTCAAGTGGGACGCACAATAAGTCGCGATGATGATAGCCATCACAGTGGGCGGCAATCTCGCCGCCTACGGACTAACTTGGGCAATTCCTGGGGAGTACCTGCCAATCCGCTAACTGCCTCTGTCGGCCTTACCACAGCAATCACTGCCAAAGACCTCGTCGGCGGGTGCGTTCCGTTTACCCACATAGCGCGAAAGCGGCGAGGAGGTGGACTGTGGGCGAGTGGCTGCAGAACGAGCAGTTCCAGTACTTCATCCCATTGCTCGTCTATGTGCTCCTGGAATCCCTTGTAAAGATCCTTACCCGATGGAGCAAAGAGCGAAGTGAGAAGCTGCGGCTGGAACTCGACGCGCAAAAGGAGGATTCCCGACAGGAGACCTTTCGGATCGCCATGCGCGAAATCGCCAAGCGCGCTGCCGAACGCGAGCCTTTGCGGGTGGCCTGCGCAAACATGCAACAAGTCGTGACTCCGCCCGAGTTGGCTGTCCCCAACACGCTCAGGGAGTCGCTGGAAGCTATTCTCGTCCAGATGAAGCGGCAGTCCCAGTTCCAGCAAGAGATCCTAGCGTTGGCCTCAAGCCTCGCGGCCGGACCGGGGACAGCAAGCAACGCCTACCGAAGTCCCCCTCGCCCCAAGCAATCCGCCAGGCGTCCGACTGCTCCCCGCGATCACGAGCGTCTGCGCCGAGCGGCAGAGAACTGCGCGACGGTCCAGGCCCTCCTTGATGCCGTCGAGCGCAGTTGGTCGGCGGTCCATCACGGGCAGGGACAGCTCTTTCCCGAAGAGAGCTCGGTCACTACTCCCACGGGCGGTAAGCAGTAATCCCCCGCTCTCCCGTTCCGCCCTACCCCTTCATCACCCCCATCGGCTTCAGCCTCGCCACCATCTTCGAGATGCCGGCCCCGTGGCACGTCCGGACGACTTCGTCAACATCCTTGTAGGCCTCGGGCATCTCTTCGGCCAACACTTTCGGGCTGGCGGCCCGGACGTAGACTCCCTTCGACGCCAGCTCCTGCCTGATGTCGCGGCCGCGCGCGGCACGGATCGCTCCGTGCCTGCTCATCACTCGCCCGGCGCCGTGGCAGGTCGAGCCCCACGTCTCCTGCATCGCCCCCTCCGTCCCCACGCAGAGATACGATGCCGTCCCCATGCTGCCCGGGACGATCACCGGCTGCCCGGTCTTCCGGTGCAGCGGGCTCAGCTCCGGCTGCCCCGGGCCGAAGGCCCGCGTCGCCCCCTTCCGGTGCACGCACAGCCGCTTGCGCACCCCGCCCACCTCATGCTCCTCCATCTTTGCGATGTTGTGCGCCACGTCGTATACGATGTCCATCCCGAGCTTGTGCGCGCCTGTGCCGAAGACGCGCTCGAAGGCCTCTCGCGTCCAGTGGGTGATGCACTGCCGGGTCGCCCAGGCGTAGTTCGCCGCAGCCGCCATCCCCGCGAGATACTCCTGCCCCTCCGGCGACTCCACGGGCGCGCACGCGAGCTGCCGGTCCGGAATGCTGATGTTGTACTTCTGAACCGCCCGCTGCATCACCTTAAGCGAGTCATCGCACACCTGGTAGCCCAGGCCCCGCGAGCCCGTGTGGATCATCACCGTCACCTGGTCAACTTCCGCAATCCCCAGCGCCCGGGCGATCTCTTCGTCGTAGATTTCGTCTACCACCTGCACTTCCAGGAAGTGGTTCCCCGCGCCCAGCGTCCCGAGCTGCGGCCGGCCCCGCTCGATGGCCCGCTGCGACAGAGCGGCCGGGTCGGCCCCGTCTATACGGCCGCCATCCTCGATGTGCTCCGGGTCCTCGGGCCACCCCATCCCCTCCGAGACCGCCCACTGCGATCCCTGCGTCAGCACCCTCCGCAGCGTCTTCGCGTCCACCCTCACCTTCCCCTTGCTGCCCACGCCCGACGGCACCTGCACGAACATCTGATTCACTATGTCCTTGATCCGCGGGGCCACCTCTTCCCGCGTCAGGTCGGTGCGCAGCAGCCTCACGCCGCAGTTGATGTCATAGCCCACACCCCCCGG
>DAOVEW010000323.1 GCA_030668755.1 Bacillota bacterium
CAACCACCAGACCTGGTACATCAGCATCGAGCACGAGGGCCGGGATCTCACTGGCAGGCTGCTCGAAGCATTTGAAAGCGACCCGGAGCTGAGCAAGGCGGAGAAGGTCCGCATCGACATGCTGCGGCGATTCGGGTGCTACAGCACGGAATCGAACGGACACCTGAGTGAGTATCTACCGTGGTACCGCAAGCGGCCGGAGGACCTCGGGAACTGGGTGGATCTCACCTGCTGGGCGGGCGGTGAGACGGGCGGCTATCTCCGCGTCTGCCGGGAAGGCCGCAACTGGTTCGAGACCGAGTTCCCGAAGTGGATGGAGGCCGACCCGTGGACCTTCAACCCCGAGGACCGCGGCTCTGAGCACGGATCCTACATCATGGAGGGGCGGGAGACGGGCCGTGTGTACAGGGGTCACTTCAACGTCGTGAGCAACGGGGGCATCGGCAATCTGCCGGCCGATGCGATAGTCGAGGTCCCTGGATACGTTGACGGAAATGGGATCAACATACCCCGCGTGGGCGAGCTGCCGCTGGGCTGCGCGGCGGTGTGCAATGCGAGCATCAGCGCGCAGCGGCTCGGCATGGAGGCGGCGGTTCGCGCAGACGACGTCTTGCTCCGACAGGCGATGATGATGGACCCGCTTACCGGCGCCGTGTGCAACCCGCCCGAGATCTGGCAGATGGTGGACGAGATGCTGGTGGCTCAGGAGGAGCTGCTGCCGCAGTACAAGACTGCGATCTCAGACGCCAAGAAACGCCTGGCCAGCGGCCCGCGCAACCCGCCGCGAGATTACAGGGGGCTTCGGGTGGCCACGAAGACAGTGGAGGAACTGAGGGCGGAGCGGGAGGCCTGAGACCCGCCGGAGTCCCGGCCCCGGAGCGCGCGGCGCGCCTGAGCTGTCCCTAGTCCTGCCCGTAGTAGCGGCCGGGGCCGTGCTTGCGGAGGAAGTGCTTGTCGAGGAGGTCCTGTGGCATTGCTTGTGGTCGTTCGGCAGCCTGCTCCCCGAATGGCCGAAGGACCTCGCCCACGCTCACACCCTCACCCGTCCAGCGCCTGGAGCTTCCTGCGCACCAGCTTGGTGCTGGGATGATCGTCACCGAGGAACTTGCGGAAGATCGCCAACGCCCGCTCGTAGCACCGGCGCGCATCCTCCTTCTGGCCCACTTCTGCAAGCACGCTGCCCAGGTTCACGACGCTAGTCGCCACTCCAGGATGGTCCGGGCCGTAGGCCTCCTCAGCGATCGCCAACGCGCGCTCAAAGCACTGCCGCGCCCCCTCCAGGTCGCGCATCCTGTGAAGCACAAGGCCCAGGTTGCTCACGCGAACCGCCACCCTCGCATGCTTCGCCCCGTACACCTTCTCATCGATAGCCAACGCCCGCTCGAAGAGCTCCCGCGCCCCCTCCAGGTCGTCCATATTCTGGAGCACGAGGCCCAGGTCGTTAGCGGCGACCGCGATCAAGGGGTGCTCCTGGCTGTAGGCCTGCTCGAAGATGACAAGCGCCCGCCCGAAGCGCTCCTTTGCCCCCTGCAGATCACGCATATGGAAGAGAGCCTCGCCCAGAGTGATATTGCAGAGGCCTACCCTGGGGTCGTCGTGTCCGAAGACTCCCTCGGTGATCGCCAGGGCCCGCTCGCTGGTCGCCTTGCTCTCGGCATACTGAGCGCGCACATTCAGGTACATGCCGACGTTGTTGAACAAGTCGCCCGCCTTGTCGAATTCGACCTCCGCCTTGATCGCCTGCTCCGCGGCCGCCAACGCATGGGGCAGCAGCCGCCCAGACCCTTCCCATGTGTTAGGGGCGTCCTCCTTGAACGGAAAGGCCTGATGCAGCAGCCGCACGGCGCGGGCGGCCCACTCCCGCTGGCACTCCTGCGACAGCCGGTCGCGGGTCACGGCCTGCACGAGCCGGTGGACCGAGAGGGCCTCGCCCTCCACCTCAGCCAGGGAGTAGCGCAGCAAGGCGGCCCTGGTCTCGTTCAGCTTGACGTCATCGCGGACGGCCTCCGCGAGCCTGTCGGGGAGCAGGTCGGCGTGCTCGCGAATCACGTCGAGCGGGATATCGTCAGGCGCGAGGAACGCGCACAGATTCAAGAGGTCGGCCGCGGGCGAGCATTCAGCCTTCACGCGATCCATGGCCACCGCCCAGGTGGTGCCCACCGTTTCTGAGTAGCCGACCGGCGGCCGCTGTTTCTCGAGCAGCACCGCGTCCCGCGTCCGCACGAGCTTGAGATAGCCCGGGAGCGTGCAGCCAGTCTCCTCGACATAGGCCGCCGCCAGTTCCAGCGCGAGCGGCAGGTCGCCCAGTGCGTGGGCAAGCTGGTCCGCCCCCTCCTCGTGCTTGGCCCGCTTCTTCAGGAACTCCACCGACTCCGGCCGCGGGAACTCGGGCACGCGCACCGGCTTCGCCACGCCGCCCCAGGCCTGATCGCGGGAGGTGATTAGAACATGGCCCTTGCCGCCGCGTGGGAGGTACTCATAGACCACATCTCTGTTGGGCGCATTATCGAAGATTAGAAGCCACTGCGAGCTGTGCTCCAACCACCTGCGGGTCGCCGCGACGATCTCCCTTTGATCAGGCAGATATCCTGCGACCAAGCCCAACTCCACAGCAAGTCGCCCGTAGTCGCCCGCCAACTGGGCCCCGTCGTCCGACCGCACCCACCACACGACCGCGTACTCCTCCCGATGCCGATAGGCGTACTCCAGCGCGAGTTGGGTCTTGCCGACGCCCCCCAACCCCACAATCGCCTGCGTCAGCGCGGCCGCCTCACCTCCGTCAAGCGCCTCCCGCACGGCCTTGAGCACAGACTCGCGGCCAGTGAAGTTGGGGTTGCGGGAGAACGGGACGGAGAAGATGGTGAGTTCCTCCGCCGGACCAGCCCGGTGCATGTCTCTACCGTCAGTGGCTGCCACGGGCGGCCCGGTCGAAGTGCTGTCCCAGGGCCCCCGCTTGCGCTTCACCCATCCCCACACCCAGCGAAACGCACCAGACAGACGCCCGAGTATGGCGAGCACCCCGGCTATGACAGTGATGAGGAGAGCAAGCTCGG
>DAOVEW010000013.1 GCA_030668755.1 Bacillota bacterium
GGCATAGACATCGGTGCGGAGACCCTCAAGTCCGTGCTGATGAAGGATGATCACATAGACGAGCTCGGCGTCTTGCCCGTTCGAGGAAAGCCGTTCGAGCGCGTGAGGGACATTCTGCGACAGCTCCGGCGTCGCGGCATCGAGCGGGTGATGCTCGGGCTGACGGGCAGCGGCGCACCTCAGGTCGCCGGCGTGCTGGGTGTAGAGGCCGTGGACGAGCCCAACGCACTCGCCGCGGCCTGCAACCTGCTCTATCCGCAGGCCCGCACCATCATTGAGATAGGCCGCGAAACCCAGAAGTGCCTCCGGTTCGCGTGGGACGAGGTCGGCGGCCGCTTGCTCCTGGACGAGGCGGGCCTCAGCAGCAAATGCGCGGCCGGAAGTGGCTCCTTCCTCGATCACATGGCCAAGCGCCTCAAGTTCGACTCCATCGAGGAGTTCGCGCGCGTATCCTACGAGACGGAGAACCCGGCCTCCCTCTCCGGAAGGTGCGTGGTCTTCGCCGAGTCCGACATCGTCCACCTCTATCAGAAGGGCACCTCCCGCGAGCGCATCGCCGCCGGCATCCATCAGGCGATCTGCCGCAACTACCGATCCGCCATCGCACGCGGCAGAGAGTTCGAGGACGTAATCCTCTTCATCGGCGGCGTGTCGCAGAACCCCACCGTCCGCAAATACCTCGCCAGGATGCTCGATTTGCAGCGCGAGCGCATCGTGGTGCCCGCCCACAACTTGACGCTCGGCGCGGTAGGGGCCGCTGTCCGAGCGCGCCGCCAGCTCGATCTGCCCCGGGCGGAGGCGCTCCTGCACGAGCAGGCCAAGAAGCCGCTCGAGTACCAGGGAACGGAGCCCCTCCGCCTCACTCAGTCACGGATACTCGCCGCGGCCGACACCGCCGACGACCTGCCTCGCCAGATACCCATGGCCGGACTCGGGGTCGATATCGGCTCCGTCAGCACGAAGGCGGCCCTGGTGACAGAGGTGGACGGCAAGGCCCGCGTTCTCGCCAGCTACTACCGTCGCACCGACGGCGATCCCCTCGCGGCCGTGCGAGACACCATCGGCCACATCGAGCGGCAAGCCGCCGAGGCCGGATTCGAGATCGCCCGGATCTTCGCCGGCACCACGGGTTCGGGGCGCTACCTCACCGGCGACTACGTCGGCGCGGATGTCATCAAGAACGAGATCACCACACAGGCGCGCGGCGCGCGGGCATTTCTCCCCGACGTCGAGTCGATCCTCGAGATCGGCGGCCAGGACTCGAAATATGTCCGGCTCGACGGAGATGTCATCGTCGACTTCGAGATGAACAAGGCCTGTGCCGCCGGCACCGGCGCCTTCCTCGAAAAGCAGGCGGCCCGGCTCGGCCTCGATATCACCGAGTTCGGGCCCACTGCTCTCAAGGCGAAGAGGCCGCCCGATCTGGATGCGACGTGCACCGTATTCGCAGAGTCGGCGGCCGTTTACTACCAACAGAACAATGTCCCCATCGAAGACCTCTGCGCAGGCCTCTGTCTCGCAACCGTCAAAAACTACCTGAACAAGAACGTCGCCAGCCGCGACATCAGCGAAAAGGTCGTCTTTCAGGGCGCAGTTGCCTTCAACCAAGGCATGCTCGCCGCCTTCGAGACCATCCTCAAGCGCCCGATTGTCGTGCCGCCGCTGCCCCACATCACCGGCGCCATCGGCGCCGCCTTGCTCGCACTTCACGAGCGCCCGGACAAGAGCAGCTTCCGCGGCTTCCAGCAGATCAGCAAGGGCAAGTACCACGTGTCCTCCTTCGAGTGCAAGGGCTGCCCCAATCACTGCGACGTGAACGTCTTCCAGATGGACGGCGGCCCCAAGTACTACTACAACGACCGCTGCGAGCGCTACAGCGGCGCGCACAAGCGAAGCCTCGGCGAAGGGCTGCCCGACCTCTTTGCCGAGCGCGAACAGATGCTCATGGAGGGGACGGAGACAGAGCCGCCGGAGGGCGCGCCGACCGTCGGCATCCCGCGGGGGCTGATGTTCGCCGACTACTATCCCCTCTACCGCGCCTTCTTCCAAGGGATCGGCATGCGCCCCGTCCCCTCTGACCCCACCAACAAAGAAATCGTCGCCAAGGGCGTCAATGCAGTCGCGGGCGAGCCATGTTTCCCCATCAAGGTCGCACACGGCCACGTGCAGCATCTGGTGGAGCGCGGAGTGGACTACCTGTTCCTGCCTGGCGTCTGCGATGCCGAGAAGGATAACGACAACCTCCCGCAGAGCCACACCTGCCCATACGTCATGTCCGCACCCGAGGTCATCGCCGCGGCGCTTGGGCTTCACAAACGAGACAAGCCGGTCCTGCTTCGGCCCCGGCTGTTCTTCCAGCGCGGCGAACCCCACCTCAGGCGCGTCCTGCGCAACCTCGCCCGGCAGCTCGGCAAGGCCGGGCCGCAGGTCGATCGCGCCATAGACGCAGGCCTCCAGGCGCTGCGTGAGTTCCGCAGTAAGGTGCAAGAGCGCGGCCGAGAGGTCTTGGCCGGACTCGGCGAACACCAGCGCGCGTTCGTCGTCATCGGCCGGCCGTACACCACTCACGATTCGGCCGTCAACATGGACATCGGCCGCAAGATCCAAGACCTGGGCATTCTCGCGATCCCCCTCGACCTCTTGCCGCTCGAGCGCGAGGACATCTCCGACGCGTGGCCCAACGCCTACGCGCGGCAGATCCAGAAGAAGCTCGCGGCCGCCCGGGTCATCGCACGCGACCCCCGCCTCCGCGCGGTCGTGCTCACCTACTTCGCGTGCGGACCGGACTCCTTCGCAAACCCGTTCTTCAAGGATGAGATCGGCGAGCCCTGCTACATCATGCAGATCGACGAGCACACCGCGGACGCCGGCATCATCACACGCATGGAGGCCTTTGCCGACACGGCGGCCGGCCGCGACGGCTCAGGCCCCGCGGCCCTCATCCGCACCGGTGATACGCCGCTTGAGGAGTTGGGCAATCGCCGCCTCTGGATTCCTCGCGCCTGCGATGCAGCGGAGGTGATGGTCGCCGCGCTGCGCACATGGGGCATTGACGCGGCGCCGCTCCCGCGCTCCGAGGACGCAGGGCTGAACCTGGCCCGCAAGGTCATCTCCGAGGACGTCTGCCTGCCCATGTTGGTGACGACTCAGGATATCCTGGACCGCACCCAGGCCCACGATTTCGACCCCGAACGAGAGGCATTCTTCCAGGCCCAGTCCGAGGGACCGTGCCGACTCGGCATGTACTACGCCATGCAGACCCGCATCCTCGACAAGGCGGGGCTGGGCCGCGTGCCGATGGTCATCCTCGGCAATCGAACCTCCGACGGAGGATTGGGCATCGACTTCCTGCTCGTTGCCTGGGGTGGAATGGTCGCCCACGACATGCTCCAGAAGATGCGCATGCACACCCGGCCCTACGAGGCCGAGCCGGGCCGGAGCGACGCGATCTTCGACCGGTATCTGCGAGAGCTTTGCGATGACGTCATCCCGGCGCAGCGGCGCGTCATCCAGTCGCTCGCCGGGCGGGTCCGCTTCCTCACCGGACGGCACACCGGCCGCTTGGAGGACCTCCTGCGGCGCGCACAGCGCGACTTCGCTGCTGTCCCCCGGCCGCCCGGCGACGGTGACCGGCCGCTCATCGGGCTCGTCGGCGAATGGTTCGTGCGCATCCACGACGGCGCCAATCAGCGCGTCATCCGCAAGCTCGAGCGCCGCGGGGCGGAGGTATGGCTCGCCCCGGCGGCCGAGTTCTTCAGCTACTCGCTCCGTATCGGCGGCGTCCTGGCCTATGATCGGTGGCGCGACAGCCGCGCCGGCGACGACCTGAAGATGGGGCTGTCCAGGAGCCTGCTCACGCGGGTGGCGATGCGTGACGAGCACCACCTCTTCGGGGCGACGCTGCCCTACCTCTCCGGGCTCGACGATATCGGCCCCGATGAGATCATCGGAGAGGGCTCGCGCTACGTACATCCCTCCTTCGGCGGGGAGGCCATCTGCAGCATGGGGAAGGCCGTGGACTTCTCGCGGCGGCGCCTGGACGGCATCGTGAACGTCATTCCCTTCAACTGCATGCCCGGCAACACGGTGGTTATGCTCTCCCATGCCTTCCGGACAGACCACGGCAACATACCTTTCCTCAACCTCGACTACGACGGGTTTGTGGACGCAGGCCGGGACGCGAAGATCGTCTCCTTCACGTCACAGGTCAAGGAGCGAAGGGCGGCTCGCCGGCAGCGAGCCCCGGCCCCGGCCCCGGCCTCTCGGCCCTAAGCGCGCTCCCGCCGCGGCGGCGCAGCCACCGCCAGCAGCAGGCCGCCGAAGCTCCGGTCCAGGCGACGCAGAGACGGCATGAGCCGGCCCACAATGCGGCGGTGAACCCATCTGTCCAGCTTGACCGCCAGGCGCGCCAGCCGCCGGTCAAGGCGACAAAGGCCCGTGCGGGGCGCCAACCAGTAGGCGCGCATGTTGTAGAGGGGGAAAAAGCGCCGAAGCAGCAGGGGTCGGAGCTCCACCGCCCGCAGGAGCCCCTGCATCCGCCGCGCTGAGATCGGTCGCTCGTATCCGTAGGTCTCCACAAACCGACGCCTTCGGCACTGAAACGCATTCGGATGGGGTGTCGTCGGAACCACGATGGCGACGACCTCCCGCGCGTGGTCGCGATGGACGCGCAGGCATTGGAGCAGCTCCTCCCCTCGGAAGTGCTCCACCGTACCTGAGGAAAGCACAACATCGAAACGCCGCCCCGCGCGGTACCTCAGCAAATCCTGCTGGACAAACTCGGCCTGCCCCACTCCCGCGAACACCTGGCGGGCCACGCTCAGCGCCTCCGCCGACGAGTCGAGCAGGGTCACCGCGCTTGCACCCGCCTCTGCGGCAAACCGACTCTGAATGCCCCGACCGCATCCCAGTTCCAGGATGGATCGTCCGCCGAACGTCACGTGCGCGGAGAGGTTGCGCCAGATCTCGCGGTCGAGGTCGTCCACCACGATCTCCCGCGCAGCCGACCAGAGGCCATCCCATCGCTCCCGTCCGGAACACTCCGAGCGCTCAGGCATCTTCCGGCGCCAAGCTCTCTCCACCTTGCTGGAGACGGTACAGCCGGGTGTAGACCTCGCCCCCTCCGAGCAGTTCCTCGTGCGTGCCCTGCTCCACGATCCGGCCGTCGCACAGCACGAGGATGCGGTCGGCCTTGCGTATGGTGGACAGCCGGTGCGCGATGATCAGAGTGGTCCGGCCCTTCATCAGGCGCTCCAATGCCTCCTGGACGAGCGCTTCGGACTCCGCGTCCAGAGAGCTCGTGGCCTCGTCAAGGATCAGGATGCGAGGGTCCTTGAGCAGCGCGCGGGCGACCGCGATTCGCTGACGCTCGCCGCCGGACAGCTTCACCCCCCGCTCGCCGACTTCGGCCTCGTAACCGTTCGGAAGGTCCTGGATGAAGCCGTGCGCGTTTGCCGCCTCGGCCGCCGCGACCACCTCCTCCTGTGAGGCCTCCGGACGGCCGTAGCGGATGTTCTCCTCCACGCTCCCGCCGAACAGAATCGTCTCCTGCGGCACCAGCCCGATCTGCGACCGCAGCGAGTGAAGCGTCACCCGCCGCAGGTCGCACCCGTCAATCTCAATGCAGCCCTCGCTGGGATCGTAGAAGCGCATGATGAGGTTGGCCAAGCTCGTCTTGCCCGCTCCCGACGGCCCCACCAGCGCGATCGCCTTCCCCGCTTCGATCTCCACGTCAACCCCCCTCAGCACCTCCTCCCCATCCGGGTACCGGAAGCTGACATCGCGGAACGCGATGCGCCCGGCGACCGGCGCCAGCGGCTCTGCATCCGGGCTCTCTGTGATGTCCGGCTCGCGCGCTATCACCTCCCCAACGCGCCCCAGCGCCGCCAGCGACTGCTGAACCCGCAGGTGCAGTGACCCGAACTTGACGAAGTAGACGCCGACGCGCTGCGTCAGCGCGAAGTAGCCCATCAGGGCCGGCAGGCTGAGCTGCTCTCTGATGATGAGCATTCCCGCGTACGCCACCACCAGCACGAAGGAGCTCGTGGCCAGAAACTGGATGGCCTGGGGCGAGAGCGCGCCCACCCGCGCCACGCGGATGACGGCGTCGAAGGTCCTTTCGTTCAGCCTCCGGAACTCGCCGATCTCATACTCTTCGCGGGTGAACGACTGGATGATGCGCATGGAGGCGAGACGTTCGTGCAGTCGCGCGTTCAGGTCCGCTATCCGCTCCTGCTGGCTCCTGGTTAGACGCCTGATGCGTCGCCCGGTGCTCGTCACGACCTGCGCCGTCAAAGGCGCAAAGATGAGGACCAGCAGCGTCAGCTTCCAGTTGATCGCGAACATGATGGCCAGGCCGGCAAGCACGATCCCGGGGGCCGTGATGTACAACGTCATGTCAGCGCTCACGAGCTGCTGCACGAGCGACACGTCCGTCGTCAGACGAGACATGAGGTCTCCGACGCGCTGAGACTCGTAGAAGGACAGCGAGAGCCGCTGCAGCCGCGCGAATAGCTCCATCCGCAGGTCTATGAGCGTCCGGCCCCCTATGTACTGGCCCAGGTACGTGCGCCCGTACGCCAGGCCGCAGCGCAGAAGCTCAGTCACGACCACGGCCACCGCGATCACCAGCAGCGCGCGAAGCCGCGCCTCCGCTTCCGGACGGAAGAAGCGGTCCATCCAGTCCGCAAGCGGCTGCAGGAACGAGTACCTGGCCTCGAGGACGCCCTCCTCGGGTGAAAGCACCTTGAACAGGGCGGCGACGAGCCCGGGGAACACCCCCACCTCGACCACGGTGGCGGCGGCGACCACCAGCACCAGCAGGGCCACACGCCGCCGCTGGGGCCTGAGCAGCCGGAGCAGAAGTGTCAGCACGTGCATGGCCGGCTCGCTGGTCCGTTGACGAGGGCTAGCTTGAACAATAGTGGAATCCGCTTGCGGCGTCAATCCCGCAGCGACGCGACAGCCCTCGCGAAGCGTCCGGTGGCCGCTTCGAGAGACGTCGCCTCCCGGCCGGTCACCACCGCGCCTATCATCACCGCGTTCAGGCCGATGTCCCCGATGAGCACGGGAAGGTCCTCAGGCGCGATGGCCCGTTCGGTGGGGACGATGATCGGCAGTTGCGTCGCACGCCGAATCAGCCGGTACTTGACGAGATCGGCCGCGCACACCGCCCGCCCGTAGCCCTCCGCCGGCACGACGGCGGCCTCGATCATCTCGATCCCGAGCCCCTCCAGCTCCCCCACGAAGTCCATGCCCGTGCCGGCATCAATGGCGGCCGCGCACGTCATCCCTTGCCGCGACATCATCCATGCCGGCATGTCTCGGGCGAACAGGTCGAAGAAGTCGAGCCCCATCCTTGCCAGCTCTCGCATCTCCTCCCCCGTGGGCAGAGACTCAGCCGTCCCCGGTACGACTCCCGTCGGCAGACCCACGGCCAGGATCGCTTCCAGGTCGGCGCGCTCTTCCTCCAGGCTGCCGAAGCGAGTTCCCGAGGCCGTGTGCGTGACCCGAAGGTGGACCTTCAGCGCCTCAGCCCCCCCCTCCGCAGCGGCCCGCGCCAGTTCCGCAGAGTTCCTGGGAAGGCTGGCGATCAGCCTCGGCCCCTCGGCCAGCAGCGAGAGCAGGCGTCCGGCCACGGTGCCTAGAACTCCCCGCCCCGCTTCACATTCTCGAACTGAAGGGCCACGAAGACCGGCGACAGATCGAGGACCGCGCCGAGGCGTTCGATCGCGCGGGCCAGGGCCCGCTCGTGTGCGTCTTCATCGAAGTCGTCCTGATACCGGACGTCCTCTTCGGTGTGAGCCATCCAGCCGAGCGCCTCTCGCAGATACCGCGCCTTCGACTGCGGATACTGGCGCTTGGGCATATGCTGGTACTCCCGGTGGATCTTCTGGACCAGCTCGTCCCAAGGCCCCTCCCCGGCTCTGGCCCTCCGCGGGCGAGCCGCGTCGCCGCCCTCCGCCGGAACCGTGGACCCCTTCTTCGTCCGGGCCTCGGCGCGCTTCTGTCCCTCCCAGTCCTTCACCGTCGTGCCGTCTATGATGCGAAAGCCGAGACGCCGGCCGGCGACCAGCTCCAGCGCATTCACAATGGAGTTGCGGTTCGATGCCGTCTCCATATGCCCCGAGAGATGCCGATCGCTCCCGGGCATGGTCATCACGAGCAGATCGTCGTCCAGCGTAATCGGAATGGCCGCCTGCATCGCCTGGTTGAGCGGGCCGAACCGGTCGGAGCGGATCAGGACAACGTCGGTGGCCTCCCGCCAGATCTTCTCCGGGGTGGGGTGGCGCAGCGGATAGCTCTTCTTCGGCAGCGTCCGGTCATACTGGTGCCGGCGTTGCGGATCGCTGAGCGCGCGATAGCCCTGGTTGATGAGCGCGAACTTCTCTGCGATGCCGGGATCGTCAGTCGCGACGTCGGGGTGATACTGCCGCGCCAGCTTGTAGTACGCCTCCTTTATCTCCTCGGGGGTGGCGTCGCGATCCAGATCGAGAAGGTCGTAATACGTGATGGGGCGGTCCTTCCCGGCCGCTCCCCCAGTGTTCGATTGCCCTTTGCGCGCATCAGACATCACGTGCTCCCTTCGCCCGCTCTGCCCGCGGTCGGAAGCGCGGGACATGTCGCGTGTGCTCGTTGCCCTGGACCAAGGCGATGAGAAGCTCGACCATAGTGATGAGGTCCAGCCGATTATGGTGGAAGATCGGCGCTATCAGGCGCGCATCTTGCTCGCGTACGAAGTCGTGATACCGCTGAGGAATCTCCTCCCCCGCGATGTCCCCGCTCCGCCACCGGCCGCACAGATATCGCTCCAGCGTCTGGAGCTTGCAGTTGGGCAGGTGCGCCCGCCACCGCCGCCGAGACGGGTGAAGCAGATCCAGGTGCCCGAAGCCTGGATCGCACGACAGCCGGTGGTACACCATCCGGTCCCGCACGAACGGCCAGTCGAAGGCCTTGCCGTTGAACGTTATCAGCAGCCGCAGCCTCCGCAGCACCCCCGCGAACTTGTGAAGGATGGCCGCCTCCTCTGGGTAGCTGCGCGCGAAATACTGCGTAAGCTTAAGGTCGCCCCCCCGGTGCCGCAGCACCCCGATCAGGAACAGCGGACGTCCGTGCAGCCCGACCGTCTCCGTGTCCACAAATGCAGCCCCTCCTGCGTCTGCGGAAGTGAGCGGCTCCAGAAAGGCCGGCAGCGCGCTCCGCTCCGCCAGACGAGACGCCTGCTCGAACACGCCCAGGTACTCATCGAGCAGCCGGCCCGCATCGGAGTAGATCTCGCCGAGGCTTTCCTCCCACACAAAGAGCTTGCCTCTTGCGGTCCGAGCTGCCCTGCCGCCCCCCAGCCGCTCCCTCAGGTCGCGCGACTGCCGCGCCCCAGCGCGCCCCGCGGCGGCCGGCCGACCAGCGCCCGCCGGCGCGCGCTGCAGCAGCGAAATGCGGCGCCTTAGCTCTTCAGACACCATCAGGATCAGTCCAATGCGCCCAGTTTATCGGCGACCGCGAGCGGCGTCAAGCAGCACCCCTCACAGCCCCATCCGCCCTCTCCCCCTCCGCCGCAGACGACGGGCTACTTGCTCCGCGATGGACACAGAGCCGGGCGCCGCTGGCGCCTGTGGGGTCTTGCTGCCGGCCGGCGACTCCACACCAGCATCCTCTCTCGCCCGCCGGCCCTTGCGGGGAACGCGCACCTCCCGCCCCAGCATATGCGAGAGCACCACCACGGCCGCCGCCTTGTCCGGAATCGGATACCCCCGCCCCAGGTCCGGGTCCATCTGCTGGGCCGGTTGCGTGACGGTTAGCCCCACACACGACGGACACCCCTCCTCGCACGGGCAGCTCTCTATCGTCGTCAGACACTGCTCCATAAGCGCCTCGAAAAGCTGGTAGCCCTTCTCCGCGAACCCAAGCCCGCCCGGGTAGCGATCGTACAGGAAAAGCGTCAGCCGCCCCAGGTTGCTCGAATCCACAATTCCCCCCACGTCCAGGCGGTCGCACATCGCCAGCAGT
>DAOVEW010000208.1 GCA_030668755.1 Bacillota bacterium
GGCACGCCGCCGTAGCGCTTGACGGCTCCGACGCCGGCGTTGTACGCGGCGAGCGCCTTGTTGATGTCTCCGTTGTACTTCTGTAGGTTCCGGCTGATGATGCGAACCGCGACGTTCAGGTTGGCGACGGGGTCGTAGGCGTCCACGTTGTGAGCGGCGGCGGTCGCCGGCATGAGCTGCCCGAGCCCCATCGCTCCCTTGTAAGAACGAGCTTTCGGGTTGAAGCGAGACTCCGCGGCTATGACCGCGACGACCAGATAGGGATCGACGCCGTACTTCGTGGAGTAGGAGATAATGCTGTCGGCGATCATGTTGACTTCCTGCGCGGACAGCCTGGGGTTGAGATAGGCGATGGCGCGCTTGCAGATGATGGTGGGGTCGCCCCCCCGAGACGGCATGGGGTGGTTGCGGCGCAGCTCGGCGGCCGAGCGCGCGATCTCGGCCGGATCCTTGGGGGGGATCTTGAGGGCGGCGCGGGCGCTCTCCTGGAGCACCTCGAGGGGCGTCTTATCCCAGGTTATGTCCACGAGCTCGAGAGGAGCGCTTGAGGATGTCTCGGTAGGCTTCACCAGACAGCGAACCCGGGAGCGCGCGTGCGCCTCGTCAGGGGCGCCGACACAATCGAGGTGCACGGTGGCGCCGTCGACAAGTTCGAGGATGATAGTCCTGCGGTCTCCGCTGGCGAAGACGCCCTTGATGACGCCGGAAAGCTGAAGCGCGCGGCCCGGCTCAATACGCCTGGCCTGCGTCAACTGGGGGCCGCTGACGACGTCGCAGGCCTTGAGTTCGGCGACAGCGCGCTTGAAGTCGGCCTCTGGGCTCGCCGCCGCAGGGCCGAGCAGGAGAGCGACGAGCACAGCAGCCGCGAGGACAGTGACCCCGGCCACGCGATTGGCTCCGGCTTCGCTCGTTGCTGCTGCCATAGCACAGCAATTATACCGCACTGGCCCGGTTCGAACAACGAGTGTGTGTATCGGGGTCCCCAAGGGCGGCCAGGGGGCTTGCAGGCGGGCGTGAGGAGTTGACGAATGGGCCGCAGAGATGTCCCCGACCGGTCCGTCAGGGCAGGTGAAAGCCGCCGGGGGCCGAACACTGGTGCGGATTCCCAGTCTGGTCGGTTCTGTAGGAGATCGCGTGTGGGAGGTCGCCCGTGGCGAAGATCGCTCGGGATATTGTGGAGCTGATTGGTAACACTCCGCTCGTGCAGCTCAACCGCGTGACGGATGGAGCGAGCGGCCGGGTCGTAGCGAAGCTGGAGTTCTTCAACCCGGCCGGGAGTGTGAAGGACCGCATCGGATGGTCCATGATCGAGGCAGCCGAGCGCGAGGGGCGCATAGAGCCGGGGCGCAGCACGTTGATAGAGCCGACGAGCGGCAACACGGGCATTGCGCTGGCGATGGTGGCAGCCACTCGCGGGTATCGCCTGATCCTCACAATGCCGGAGACGATGAGCATCGAGCGGCGGATGCTGCTGCGCGCGTTTGGGGCGGAATTGGTGCTGACGCCGGGCGAGGAGAGCATGCGCGGCGCGGTGGCGCGCGCGGAAGAGCTGCTGGCCGGGATGCCGGACGGCTTCATGCCACAGCAGTTCCAGAACCCGGCGAACCCAAAGGTGCACCGAGAGACGACGGCGGAGGAGATCTGGCGCGACACGGACGGAAAGCTGGACATCTTCGTGGCCGGCGTGGGGACCGGCGGCACCATCACGGGAGTGGGCCGGGGGCTGAAGCCGCGACTGCCGGACCTGAAGGTCATCGCCGTGGAGCCGGCCGGATCGCCGGTGCTCTCCGGAGGGGAGCCTGGGCCGCACAAGATACAGGGGATCGGCGCGGGGTTCAAGCCGGATGTGCTGGACACGGATGTGATTGATGAGGTGATCCGGGTGAGCGACGAGGACGCCCTTGGAATGGCGCGCCGGGTGATCCGGGAGGAAGGGATTCTGTGCGGCATATCCTCCGGCGCGAACACCTGGGCCGCCGTGCAGGTTGCGAAGCGGCCCGAGAACGCGGGGAAGACGATCCTGACCGTCCATCCGAGCACCGGAGAGCGGTATCTGTCGACGCCGATGTTCGTGGACCTTGCGCAGTAGCGTCCGGAGGCAGGGGGAGTGAGCAGAGCGTTCCGGGATGCGAGCGGGCGGTTCGGCGGGCCGGCCGCGGCCATCGCGTTTGCCGGTGACGGCTGACTGAGAGGTTGAATGCTGCAACGGATATTGGGTTTGGCCGACTTGGGTGGGCCGGTTCGCCGCGCGCTGAGGTGGGATGGGATCTCGGCAGCGGTCGGGGGCGTCAGCGCGGGCGCCATGTTCCCCTTCTTGGCGGTGATTGCGCGACGAGACTTGGCCGCGTCCTCCTACCTCATTGCTCTGCTTGGGGCTGCGTGGTCGGTTGGGAACTTCTTCAGCCCTCTGATGGCCTACTGCATTCGCGACCGCGAGAAACTGCCCTATGCAGTGTGGCCTCCTGCCGTCAGCCGTGCCCTGTTCCTGCTAATGCCGCTGGCAGTCGCCGCTCCCACGTTCGTGGCGGTCTGCTGCTTGGCCTTCGCGATGGGGTCTCTGGCCGCGCCGGCCTACGCAGCCGTCATCCGGGATGCGTACCCGGTGGAGCGGCGCGGGGTACTCATGGGGTTTGTGCGCGTGCTGTTCATGGGCGGATCGATGCTCGGCGCGCTGGCGGGTGGCTTCGTGCTGGCGCGAGTCAGCTACAGGTGGGTGTTCCCCGCGGTTTCGATGGTCGGTGTCGTGGGAGTGTTTGCCTTCTCCCGCATCGGTGTCCGTGCCGCGCCGGAGGAAGCGCCGGCCGGGCGGGTCCATGTCTGGGATGGGTTCCGGGTGCTGGCGACCGACCGTCTCTTCCGGCTGTACTCGGCGGGCTTCTTCCTCTGGGGTCTGGGGAACCTAATCATGAGCCCCGTCGTCCCGATCTTCCAGGTGGACGTGCTGGGGATCACGCCGCAGTGGGTCGGCTATCTTGCCACGACCGCCTCCGCGCTGAGCATGGCCGGATACCTGTACTGGGGGCGGATGCTGGACCGACACGGACCGTTTCGGCTGCTGCTGAGGGTCCTCGCGGTGGCGGTCCTCACTCCGGTGACGTACGCGCTCACCCACAGCCTGCCTCCGCTCCTGATGGCGTCCGCCGCTCAGGGAGTGGCGATGGCCGGCGGAGACTTGGGCTACGTGAATGCCGCGATGCGGTTCGCGCCCCGGGCATCTGTGGCCTCCTACGCCGCCCTCTTTGCATTTCTACAGGCACTGAGGGGGATTCCCGGGCCGTTCATCGGCGCTGCTCTGAGCGAATGGCTGGGGCCTCGCCCGGTCTTCCTCATCGCGATTGGGCTGTGGTGCATATCGGCGGGGACACTGTTCGTCGGACTGCGAGTCGCCAGGGCGATGGAGGAGACCAGGTCTGCCACCGCAGGGGACCAGGTTGCGCCGTAGCTCGCCGATTGGCGGCACCGGCCTGGGAGCGCGAGAGACAGCGGCAGGCCGCAGGGAGTCGGCACGCACAACACGGTGCTGCCGACCAGAGGAAGTGGGCCACTTCGCGCCGGAGGCCGCCCGTCAACGCGCTCTCATGTTGCCAAGTCTTTGGTGGCGGCTGCCAGGTCCAGGCGGCGGATGTGCAGCAGACTGGGAATCTGGGAGAGGAGCGTCAGGGCCAGCAGTCCGAGGACCACGATCATGTAGGTGCGCAAGTATATGACCGGCTCAAAGGACATGGACTCGCTCTGCATTGACGTCATGAGGTAGATGTCGAGCCAGCGCCCCAGGGGAAGGCCGACGGCTGCCCCGGCGGCCGCGGTCAGGAGGTTCTCGACAGTCGTGAACCAGGCGATTCGCCAGAACCCGAAGCCAATCGTACGAAGCGTGGCCAGCTCGCGCGTGCGCTCCAAGACGTTGATGCTGACAGCGGTGAATACCACGGCGAAGGCAAGGCCCACCCCGAAGAAGGCGAGAATGCCGGTGAACGCCTTGCTGAAGCGCATGAGCTCCCGGATCTGGTCGTAGGTCTGAGAGCGGGTCTGGACCGCGGCGACGGCCGGCATGCGGTGGAGGCGCTCCTTCGTCCATTCTGTTC
>DAOVEW010000121.1 GCA_030668755.1 Bacillota bacterium
CATATCCGAGGGGAAGGCAGATGTACTTCTGCCACCCCGACGATATAGAGAGGGAGATATCCGACCTTTCCCAGGCCGGACTGGTGCAGTTCAAGGCACCTGATGTGAACTTCGAGACCGTTGCCCTCGATCAGCTCACTGCGTGGTTTGAGAGGCGCCGGGGGGACGCGCTTCTGCCGGACGGCAGTGTGGCGCCCGGCGTGCACGCCATAGTACAGCTCACCCATGCTATGGTCATGAAAGGCGGCTCCGGGCGAATGCAGGACACGGAGGGCGGCGACTTCGCCAAGCTCGACAAGCACCTGGAGTATGTGACCACCAGACGCCCTGAAGTGCAGTTCGGCACGATGTCGGAAGTGGCCCTGGAGTTCCTCGACTACTACACTCCGGTGTTGGCCGCGGTCGTCGAACCGGAAACCGAGCGCGTTGAGGATGATGGAAGGCTGCTGCGCTTCCGCATCCGACTGCTGGGGTCCACCATTCCTGTCTCCGCGGAGCGCGGCCACCTGGTCGCGGTTCGGCCGCCTCCATGGCTGCTTCCGGAGCAGGTGGAATCAGTGCAAGTGCTGAGCGACGGGCGAGAGATGGCGGAGCAGTCGGCTCTCTCGTCTTCAAGCACATCCCTTCGTTTCCCGGTTAGCAGGCGCGGTGCCATCTACGAGCTGGTGGTGCACATGCGCCACCCCGTTGGAACCGCAAGCGAGGAGGGCGCCTGCGTCGAGCAGGCGGAGTTCCCCGCCCACTTGGCGGCAGGCTCGGCCTCTCAGAGCACGGAATCTGCCGAGCCGATCTTCGATGTCCCGTGCCCGCGGGTTGTCGAGGTACACAGGGCCGGGGCAGAGCCAATCCCCGGCGACTGGGCCAGTGTCTTGCTGCCCCCGGGGCTGCTGCGGCTGCTGATGAATCCTGTAGCGGGAGCCTCCGAGCCGCTCGGTCGCGGCATGCACCCTCTGGGGGGATTCCCCATTGCCATTGCGGCCTGCGCGGCGGCCGCCGCCTGCGGCGACCCCGAACCGTTGACGCCGCGCGCGTGGCAGGTCGAGCATGTTCACGCAAGATGGTGCAAGCCCGTCACGCAGGAATCGGGCATGCTCGGCAAAGCCGAGCTGGTCGAGGTGAAGCAGGACCGCGTTCGGGCTCACCTGGAGACCTTCGACGAAGTGAGCGGAGAGCTTCTCCTGTCGGGAACCGCCCGACTCAGGCGGGTCTCCGGCGACGCTCGACAAACGTAACGGGCTTCACGAGCACCGCAGGTGATGCCGGAAGGACCGAGGAGGGACCGCGAGAAGTAGGGATGTGATTGCGAGCACGTCCTCCATGCGGCCACTGACAGGCCTGGCTGGCGCGTGGTGCCGGAGCGGGGGTCTGCTGCAAGGATGCGCCCTGGGGGCGCGGAGAACACAGAAGCTGCCGCCGGACCAGGCTACGGGGAGCGAGAGGAGTGGCAATGGCCACCAAGAGCCTGTACGTGGGGAACCTGCCGTACGGAGTGACGGAGGAGGACCTGCGGGAGCTGTTCGCGGAGTTCGGGCCGGTTGAGGGAACGCGAGTGATCGAGGGGAAGGGGTTCGGGTTCGTGGACGTTCCGGAGGAACGGGCTGCGGATGCGATCGCCGGGGTGAACGGGCGGGACTATCAGGGTCGTGCGCTGCGGGTAGACGAGGCGCGTCCCCGCCGGGAGGGCGGGGGAGGGGGCCGGGACTTCGGGGGCGGCGGCAGGCGGAATCGCTGGTAGGGCGGGGGAGGGGGCGACAGAGAGGTTAGCGTGACCTTGTACAGATTTCAAGGGGGGAGGCGTATCCTCCCCCCTTGAGGTTCCCCCCACCTAACAGCAAACGGCCATCGGCGCGAGGCGCTACGCCTTGAGGTCCCCCCGCCTAACAGCAAATGGCCGGCGGGGATGGTGCGCATGGCCGGCCTACAGGGCCGGGAGGTGGCGGGCAGGGGCGGGGTTCTTCATGTCGCGCGGCGCTCTCGTTCAGAATGAGAGGCCGGGGAGACTTCGGGCCGGCGTGGAGTTCGAGGGAGAGGCAGAGCATGGGCAAGGCGGAACGACTAAGTGAGAGTCCCCCGGCCACGGCGAGGACGCCCACGGTGGGCGTCCTCGCCGTGTGTGACCCGCGGCTGGATGAGGCGTCGCGCCGGCGGGCGCGCAATATCGTTGAGATGGTGGCTGACGCGGTCGCGGGCGGAGTGAGTCTACCGGGCGGCGACCCGGTGCGAGTGGTATACACACCGATGCTTGTGGATGGGGAGCGCCAGGCGGACGCGGTGGCGCGGCAGTTCCGCGGCGAGGGGGTGGATGTTCTCGTGTGTGCGCCCGATACGTGGGCCTTCCCGCAGTTGGGGCTGATCTCGCTGCTGTCGCACTTCCCGGAGGACACGCCGCTGAACCTGACGTGCGGGAACAGCGGCCCGAAGCCGGGGGTGGTGTTCACCCACGCGGCGCAGGGGGCGATCTCGCAGTACGGGCGGCTGGTGCACATCAATGTGGGCACGTGGCCGGACACGGGGGAGAGGCCCGAGATGACGGAGGCAACGGCCGCGGCGCTGATAGACTGGACGTTCGCCGCGGTGACGTATCAGGCGCTGAAGGGGCGGCGAGTGGTGGTGTTCGGGCACGACTCGATGGGGATGGAGACCGCCCTCCCCCACGTGATTCCGACGCGGCGGAGGTTCGGGGTGGAGATCACGCGGCTCGACATGAAGCTGCTGGCGGACATGCTGCGGAAGGAGGCCTACGACAAGAAGGAGCTCGGCGAGCTGCGCGGGTGGCTCGACAAACACCTGGGCGACCGCATCGAGCTGCGCAGCGACGATGACCGCGCGCGCCTGGATAAGAGCCTGGGGATGTACCTGATCGTGCGTGACCTGATGGCCGACCTGAACGCGGTGGGCGGTGGGTTCATGAGCCAGCTCGAGTGGGGGTCGGACGTGCGGGGGATTCCGCTGCCGGTGGCGGATATGATGGAGTCGCTGTTCAACTCGACGTTCGATCACAGGGGCCGAAAGGCGCCGCTGCCGTATGCGACCGAGGCGGACGTGCAGGGGCTGCTGACGATGCTGTTTTTCACGTGGCTGACGGGCGGCAATCCGCCGCTGTTCATGGATTTCCGGAAAGTGTGGGAGGCGTGGGAGATCGAACGGCTGGCGGAGTCGCTGGGGATGGGGGAGGTGGAGCCGGAGGCGGTGTGGCGGAGGCGCGGGTTCGTGGACGGGGACAACTCGGGGAGCGCATCGCTGGACTGGGCGGCCGCTCCGGGGGCGTCGGTGGAGGAGATCATGGCTGGGGTGGCGATGCCGCAGGCGGATGAGGGGTACTTTCCGGGGCTGGGCAACTCGGTGACGTTTGTGTCGCCGGGAGGGATCGAGGGGATCGCGGCGCGGGTGGCGTACAGCGCGGGGAACGACCTGTTCTCGCTGGTGTGGGACGAGGCGGCGACGGTGGCGCTGCCGGAGAAGCTGGCGCAGGCGGTGTGCAACACGTCAACGCCGACGTGGCCGCATACGTTCGTGGCGCCGAAGTACGCGACGATGGGCGAGTACAAGCAGTACGCGCCGGCGAACCACTTCCATATGACGTGGGGGCTGAAGCCGGCTAGACTGCAATACTGGATGGACCTGGCGAATGTGGTGTCGGTGACGCCGTGGCGGGAACGGCCGGGATATGTGGAGGGGGTGGACCGGCCGCAGCCGCTGCTTCATTTGCTGAACGGCGGGGAGTATCAGGCGAAGCTGAGGCGGGCGGGGAGGTAGAAGGGGGTGGCCGGGCTGTGAGGGGCGAGATTCCCGTTCGGGAGGCTCAGGGCAGGCCCGTGCCACCGGGGAGGGAGCGGGGATGCTGCGGATGGCCGCCCTACACGGGTGCGAGGAGCGGTAAGGAAGAGCAAGGCTGGAATGTGGCGAGTGCGGCTGAGGCCGAAGGCTGCATATCATCAGTTCCCGGGCATGGGGTACGCGCTCGCGATGGCGGCCTGCGGGGGGCTGGTCCTCGCCGGGGTGCTTCACTGGGAGTGGGGGATCTTCGTGCTGTGGCCGGCGCTGAACGGGGCGTGTCACTTCCCTGCGCCGCGGGAGGTGCGGGGAGGGAGGGCCTATTGGACGCTGGCCGCGATGTGGTGCATCGTGGTGCCTGCGGTGTCGGGCAAGCGGTTTGTAGGTCATGGATGTGTGATCGTGGTCAGGCGGCTACGAGATCAGCACAGTAAGATGGCGATGCGCGGAGGTAGTTGAGCACCGCGGCTACCGCGGGCCAGCGTGGTAGGGGGCGAAGCTCTCAGCGGCGAACTGACACGAATGGAAGCAGCACTGCTGTGCAGGTGTGGCATGCCGGGAGCCAGGTGCAAAGCAAAGACGGAGTCGGGGAAGCCGTGTAGGCTCAAAGCTGGCGCGTCGGGTTACTGCTATCTACACGATCCCGAACGCGGCGTGATCGGCAGAAGGCGTCGGCTTGATGAGGTCCTCAACGTCGTCTATGCAACGTGCGCGGCGAAAGGGTGGCGCTGCCTCCTATCGAGCTGCGACACTGAGAAGTCGCGCTACGCAAGCGTTACAGTAGATCGGTCGGTCTCCACTGGCTTAGCGTCGGAGCGGATCGCTGGGGTACTGGACATCACGGTGGATGAGTCTGGCGTGCAGGCAAGCATGCACAAGACGTCATTCTCCGGGCACGGCCTGGCCGATGTGCGTGACTCTATCCAGAAGAACCTGTGGGGACTCCCGTGGCTGGGGCCCCCAGGGCCGCCAGAGCCGGAGCTTGTACCTCCCACTGCGGTGGAGAGGATTGTGGGAATGCTGACTAGATTCCACTCTGTTGCTCGCCAACTCGGACGGAGGCGTGAGGGGCGAGCGACCCTGGTCATCGGAGACGAATACGACGTACAGGATCTATTGCATGCAGTGCTCAAGGGTCTCTTTGATGACGTTCGACCGGAAGAGAGTACGCCGAGCTACGCAGGGGCTTGCTCGCGAACTGACTTCCTCTTGAAGAACGAGCAGATTGTGGTTGAGGCGAAAATGGCGAGCAGCAAGCTGAGAGACAGACAGGTGGGCGAAGAACTCATCATAGATATGAAGCGCTATCAATCGCACCCCGACTGCAAGGTTATCATATGCTTGGTGTATGACCCGGATCATCACATAAGGAACCCTGCTGCTCTTGAGAACGATCTGAGCGGCAAGCACGACGGGATAGAGGTCCGTGTCCTCGTCGTGCCGCAGTGACGAGGACTGCGGCAACGCAGGGGGACTGGGCTGCATGCTAGCGAAATGCGGCGGGCGCGCAGCACGGAAGGCATGGAGCTGGGCG
>DAOVEW010000245.1 GCA_030668755.1 Bacillota bacterium
AAGAAGCATATCTCCTGGCTGTCGGTTCTATCGGCTGTGGGAAGTCCAAGCTGAGCGGCGATTTCGCGCACCTGCGACTTCGTCATCTGCCCCAAGGGGAAAAGGGCTCGGGCGAGCTGCTGCTGACTGAGAGCGTAGAGACTATAGGATTGATCCTTGCCCTTGTCAACGCCGGACAGCAGGAGCCACCGCCCGCTCGGCTCGTCGCGGCGCGTGCGGGCGTAGTGGCCGGTGGCGAAGCGGCGTGCGCCGAGGTGCTCGGCTCTGCGGAGCAGCTCGCCGAACTTGATGAAGCGATTGCACCGGAGGCATGGGTTCGGGGTGCGGCCGGCTGCGTAGTCCTCACAGAAAGGGTCTATGACGTGACGCGCGAACGGCTCCTGTAGGTCGAAGGCGTGATGTGGGATGGCCAGAGTGCGCGCAACGCGCGCGGCCTGCTCGACAGAGTCGGGCGGGCGGGACGCGGGGGGATAGGGCGGCGGGTCGGAGGGCACGACTCGCATCGTGATGCCGACGACCCGGAAGCCTTGGTCGAGCAGCAGGGCCGCCGCCACAGAGCTGTCAACGCCGCCGCTCATGGCGACGGCGACGGGCTCTTCGCTCATGGGGCCGCGCTCTCTCCCTGGTCGCTGCGCCCGCCGGATCGCCGACGCCTGTCCCACTCGGCCAGCCGCGCTTTGATCTTCTTCTCGTAGCCCTGCTCGGTGGGCTCGTAGTAGCGGCGGGACTTGGTGCCTTCCGGCAGGTACTGCTGTGGCAGGAAGTGTCCGGGGCCGTCGTGGGGATACTGGTAGCCGTCACCGTGGCCGAGGTCCTTGGCACCCGGGTAGTTCGCGTCGCGGAGATGCCTGGGGACGGGAGGCACGGTCCTGTTGCGGACATCGTCCATTGCGCGCGCGATGCCGAGGTAGGAGGCGTTGCTCTTCGGGGCGGCGGCGACGTAGGCGGTGGCCTGTGCGAGCGGGATCTGGGCCTCGGGGAGGCCCACGTAGTCGACGGCGTGGGCGGCAGCGGTCGCGAGCACGAGGGCCATGGGGTCGGCGTTGCCGACGTCCTCGGCGGCCTGAATCACAAGACGGCGCGCGATGAAGCGAGGGTCTTCGCCCGCGGAGATCATGCGCGCGAGCCAGTAGAGCGCGGCGTCGGGATCGCCGCCCCTCATGCTCTTGATGTAGGCGGAGATGACGTCGTAGTGGGTGTCCCCCGCCTTGTCGTATTTGAGCGCGCGGCGCTGGGCCGCGTCCTCGACCATCTCGAGAGTGATGATGCGCCGGCCGTCCTGCTCGCGGGCGCGCTGTGCCGCGGCCTCGAGGGCATTGAGCGCGGCACGGGCGTCGCCGTTGGCCAGGTTGAGAATGTGCTCTTGCGCCTCGGCGGTCAGCTCCACTGCCAGCTTCCCCAGACCGCGTTCTTCGTCGGCGAGGGCGCGGGCGACGATGGCGCCTACCTGCTCGGCCGTCAGCGGCTCGAAGACGAAGATGCGAGAGCGGCTGACGAGAGGGGCGTTGATCTCGAAGTAGGGGTTCTCGGTGGTGGACCCGACCAGGACGATGGCGCCGTCCTCGACGAAGGGCAGGAATGCGTCCTGCTGGGCCTTGTTGAAGCGGTGAATCTCGTCTACGAAGAGGATCGTCTTCCGGCCCTGCGCGCGCACGCGCTCGGCGGCCTGCCGGGTGACGCGCCGGATGTCGGCCACGCCTGAGGTGACCGCGCTGTAGCCCTCGAAGTGGGCTTTGGTGCGCCGCGCGATGATGTGGGCGAGGGTGCTCTTGCCGGTGCCGGCGGGGCCGTAGAGAATGATTGAAGACAGCTCATCGCGCTCGATTGCCTGCCGGAGGTAGGTGCCGGGCCCGACGATCTGGTTTTGGCCGACGAACTCCTCCAGGGTCTGAGGCCGCATCCGCGCCGCCAGCGGCATCGCCCGCGTCTCGGCCCCCTGCGCCGCCTCCCGCTCCTCTGGAAACAAGCTGTCCGCCGCCTCATCGCCGCGCATGTGGCTCACCGCGGCGATGTTAGCACGCCGAGGAGAAGGGGGTCAATGGTGGGCGCGTCGTCTTCGACCCAAGCTCTGAGTTGCTCTGAAGGACACGTGCGACCCCCAGCGAAGCTCGCGAGCGCACTTCGGAAGGGATGCGTTTGCCATGAGATTCATACGCGACCGAGTTCTGAACCGCGAGCTTCTCTGCGGCACCTGGCTCAACCTGGGATCCAGCATGACCGCGGAGATTGCGGCTACAGCCGGATTCGATTGGGTGGTGGTGGACACGGAGCACGGGGCGGGGGACCACGAGAGCTGCCTGCACCAACTCCAGGCGATCGCAGCCGGTTCGGCGTCCCCCCTGGTGCGGATCGCCTGGAATGAGGCGCCGCGGTTCAAGCGGGTGCTGGACATCGGCGCGGCCGGGGTGGTGGTGCCGTACGTGACGAGTGCCGAGGAGGCGGAGCGCGCGGTAGCGGCGATGCGCTACCCCCCGAATGGCATCCGCGGCGCGGCGAGCTTGAGCCGGGCCGCTGACTTCGGGAGGAGCTTCGGCGAGTACCTGTCCTCGGCGAACGAGAGGCTGGTGACGGTAGTGCAGATCGAGACTGAACAAACGCTCGACGTGGTGGACGAGATCGCCGAGGTGGACGGCGCCGACGTGCTGTTTGTGGGGCCGCTGGATCTGAGCGTGAGTATGGGCATGCCGCTCCAGTTCGACAGCCCGCGGTTCCAGCAAGCTCTGGCTCGGGTTTCCGAGGCGGCCAGGAATCGGGGGAAGGCGGCGGGGATTCTGCTGAATAGGGCGGAGCAGATCGAGCAGACGGTTGCGGCCGGGTTTACGTTCGTCGGACTCGGGTCTGACGGCGGCGTCGTGGCGGATGGGATGCAGCGTCTCGCCGTGGCTTTTGAGCCATACAAGTCGTAGGGAGGGAGAGCGTGCTTTCTTACGTGCTGCGGGGGCAGGTCTTCATCGGGTGGTGCATCGCGGCGCTGTGCCTGCTTGCGTGCTCTTGTGGTTCGCCGGCGCCGCGCGGAGGTGACAGCGCGCCGGTGGCGCGCGTGCCTGGGGCGCCGATCGAAGGGTGGCAACCTGTCGGGCTGTCCGGGGGCGGCGGGATGTTCGCGCCGGCGATCAGCTCCGTTGACCCGGATCTGATGGCAATCAACTGTGACATGTCGGGGGTGTACCTATCTCGGGACGGCGGACGGCACTGGGGAATGATCCATCACTTGCAACTGCGGTCGAACACCCGCTGCCGGCCGGGCTTTCATCCGAAGGATGCGGACATCATCTACGCAGCCCATGGGTGGGCCGGGAAGCTCAAGGTGAGCCGCGACGGCGGCCGGCACTGGGAGACGATCGGCAACGTGCCAGACGGGCTCTGCGGTGAGATCGCGTTCGACCCGGACAGGCCAGCTCTGATGCTTACCGGTACGTGGGACGGCGTCTACCTGTCACGCGATGAGGGCCGGCACTGGCGCAGGTGCGAGGGGCCGAGCGGCGAGGCGCTGAGCTTCTTTGTGGACCGTACGAGCCCGCCGGATCGGCGGAGGCTCTTCGCGGCGACGAAGGAAGGCATCTGGCGGTCGCAGGACGGCGGGAGCGGGTGGCGGCGAGCCACCGTGGGACTGCCGGAGGGCA
>DAOVEW010000108.1 GCA_030668755.1 Bacillota bacterium
CTCCCAGCCCATTAAGGACATTCTTATCCGCGGCGCGCTGTTCTACTTTATCGGTCTGATGACCTCACGCCTGTTCGCCAAGCTGGATGAGCGCCGCGAGGACGCTGCCAGCCTCCTGGAGGTGTCACGCTCGGTCAACACTTCCCTGCGCGTCAACCAGGTTCTCCGCACCATCACCGAGACCGCGGTCAATATCACCGCCGCGAAGGCCTGCTCCATCCGGCTGTTGCATCGCGATCGGGATGAGCTGACGGCCGCGGCCAGCTACGGGCTGAGCCTGGACTACCTGGCGAAGGGCCCGGTGCGGCTGGCCGAAAGCCAGCTCGACAGAGACATCGTCGCCGGCGGCACGGTCGCTATCGTGGATGTCAGTCAGGACCCGCGCTTCCGCTATCGAGAGCAGGCCCGTGCAGAGGGTCTGGTCTCTGTGCTGTGCCTCCCACTGCGTCGCGGTGAGGAGGTGTTCGGCGTGCTCCGGGTCTACTCCGGCAGCCGCCACCAGTGGTCCCGCAGAGAGGGGCGTCTGCTGCAAGCCTTCGCGGATCATGCCGCCGTCGCGATTCAGAACGCCAACCTGCACGAGCATCTCCGCCGGAGCTATTGGGAGACTGTCAACGCGCTGACACGGGCGATTGAGGCAAAGGACCCCCACACCCTTGGACACTCCTCGCGGGTGACCGATTACGCCCTCCAGCTCGGCCGGACGCTGGACCTGCCCCCTGAGCAGATGGAGACTCTCCGCTTCGCGGCCACCCTGCACGACATTGGAAAGATCGGCGTTGCAGACCGTTCGCTCGCTCGCGCGGGCCACCTGGACATGAGCGACGAGGTCCTCACCCGGATGCACCCGCTCATCGGCATCTCGATCCTGCAGCCCGTGGAGTTCCTGGCGCCGGCGCTGGACGCCGTGCGGTATCACCACGAGCGCTGGGATGGGAGAGGATACCCCGAGGGGCTTGCGGGCGAGAGCATCCCCCTGTTGGCCAGGGTGCTGGTGGTTGTGAACGTATACGACAACCTCTGCACCGGCCCGCCGGGCCGGCCCGGTCTCTCTCCCGCGGAGGCCGCTCAGGCGCTGCGCCGCGGTGCCGGCAAGGAGACGGACCCAAGGCTCACCGAGGTCTTCCTTCGCACTCTGGGCTTCGACTCGCCGGCCAGCGCGGAGGTCCGGCCCGCGCCGCCACCGTCGGAACGCTCAGCCTGACTTCTCAGACGGCTCCTTGGAAGGCCCCGCGACGGAGGCGGCCTCCGCCGCTTCCTCTCCGGTCTTCGCCTTGTCCGCCGGCTTCCGATGGTCCGTGACGTAGAAACCGGGGCCCTTGAAGATGATGCCAACCGGCCGGAAGACCTTGCGGCCGCGCCCGCCGCACTCCGGGCACCGCGCCACGGAGCGGGAGGCTACTGTGCGATATTGGTCGAATCGCTTACCACACTTCTCACAGCGATACTCGTAGACAGGCATCCGCCTTTACCTCACAAGGGGCCGCGGCCATTCCCTCTGCCTCGGACGGCCGCAGCGCTCATATCTGCTTTACGGTCAATCCTTCGCGTGCGATCTTGAAGGGCATGATCTGCGCCCCCGAGGCCTCCAGCGCGGCCTCCACCGCCTCTCGCTTCCCCTCTCCGACAAACGTGATCATGCATCCACCGCCTCCAGCCCCACAGATCTTCGAAGCCAGTGCCCCAGCGCTCCGGGCCGCCTGCACCATCTTGTCGATCTGCGGCGTCGTCACCCCCTCCGCGAGGCGCTTCCGAGACTCCCACTCCTCGGCGAGCAGCCGCGCGAACTCGTCCAGATCGAACGCCTTCAGCGCGTCTCGCATCTTGACCGCGGTCTCCGCAATCCGGCCCATGCTCTCCCGGGACCCCGGCGCATCGTCGATGAAGCGCTTCAACATGTTCCAGTTGTTCGTGCCCGAGAAGTGGGTCTCTCCGGTGAACGTGAGCACGATTCGGTCTTCGAACTCCCGCAGCTTCTCTTCCTCGGGCAGCAACGGGTCCCGCTTCCATCCCTCGACTCCGAAGTGGATCGCATTGACCCCGCCGTATAAGGCCGCCGGGTAGTCCTGTTTGCCGGTGGGAATCCCGATGACCTGGGCCTCCAGATTCGCGCCGTACTCCACGAACAGATATGGGTCCATGTTCGTGCCGTTGATCTTGTCCAGGGCCCCGGTCAGCGCGATGAGCAGCGACGAGGACGCCCCCAGGCCGGAGCCGTGCGGCGGCGCGTTGTTTGTGGTGACGTTGACGCCGGTCTTCGGGGCGTAGAACTTTACCACGCGGGCCACCAGGCTCAGCTCTTGGTCCACCGGCAGCGCGTCGGCCGAGGGCGCGCGGAGCTCTGCGCCAGTGTCGATGGACTTCAAATAGACCTCGGGGTCATCCCGCGTCTCGATCCGGACCTGGCTGTAGAGATCGATGGCCGCGTTGTTGGTCACGCCGCCCTCCAGAAAGAGGTACAGCGGGTACAGATCAAGGGTGCCCCCGGAAAGATCAATCCGCGTCGGCGTGGTCGCCTCGACTATCACGAGGGTCCTCCTGGAGCAACGGGAATGGAGAGAGCGCTGCGCCCGCCAGGGACGGGCGCAGCAAGTAAGTATATCGAGCGCTCCGGGGGGAGTCAAGAGCGCGCGGGGCCCCCACTGGGGGGAGGGGGACTTGCCAGCCTGCGCCCGGCGGTACATAATAGGTACGGGGAACTCTCCCCGGAGGTTGAATATGGCCGAGCAATCCACTTGGCGCAGCAAAGTCGGCCTCGCCGAGATGCTCAAGGGCGGGGTCATTATGGACGTCACCACCGCCGAGCAGGCGAAGATCGCCGAGGAAGCTGGGGCCGTCGCCGTGATGGCTCTCGAGCGGGTGCCCGCCGATATCCGCGCCCAGGGCGGGGTCGCGCGCATGGCCGATCCGGCCAGGGTGAAGGAAATCATGGCCGGGGTCACTGTCCCGGTGATGGCCAAGGCACGCATTGGTCACTTCGTGGAGGCACAAGTCCTGGAGGCGCTCGGCGTGGATTTCGTAGACGAGAGCGAGGTTCTGACGCCGGCCGACGAGCAGTTCCACATCGACAAGCACCAGTTCACAGTGCCGTTCGTCTGCGGCTGCCGGGAGTTGGGCGAGGCCCTCCGGCGCATCGGCGAGGGTGCGGCTATGATCCGCACCAAGGGCGAGGCCGGCAGCGGCAACGTAGTGGAGGCCGTTCGCCACATGCGCTGCGTCCAGTCCGAGATCCGCCGCCTCGCCAGGCTTCGGCCCGACGAGCTCATGGCGGCAGCCAAGGAACTGGGGGCTCCCTATGAGCTGGTCTGCGAGGTGGCACATGGCGACAAGCTGCCGGTTCCGAACTTCGCCGCGGGGGGCATCGCGACCCCGGCGGACGCGTCGCTGCTGATGCAGCTCGGCGCCGAGGCGGTGTTCGTCGGCTCCGGGATCTTCAAGTCCAAGGACCCTGCAGCTCGCGCCCGTGCCATCGTCGAAGCCACCACCTACTACGACAAGCCCGAGGTGGTCGCGCGGGTTTCAGAAGGGATTGGAGAGCCGATGGCTGGCCTCGACGTGGCCAAGCTGGAGGAAAAGGACCTGCTGCAGACCCGCGGGTGGTGAGCGCCAACGCACAGTTCTCCGAGACGCGCGTGCGCCGCCGGCCGCCGCGGGCGGTGCGCGCTCACCGACAGTGGGCCCTTGTCGCGCCCCTACACTGTAGCAATTCAACGCAGGTGTTAGGTAGTAGGTAGAGAGGAATCGAGGAGACGACCGTGGCCATAGGCGTGCTGGCCGTGCAGGGCGCGGCAAGAGAACATCTGGAGATGCTTCGCCGCCTGGGCGTCGAGGCCCGGCCTGTCCGGACTGCCAGGGAGATCGAGGCCAGCGACGCGCTGATCCTTCCGGGCGGCGAGAGCACTACCATCGGGAAGCTGATGGCGCGCTACGGTCTGCTCGAGCCCGTCCGCCAGTTGGCGGCCAAGGGAAAGCCTCTACTGGGCACCTGCGCCGGCATGATCCTCATGGCGAAGGAGATCTATGCGGCCGGGAAGGAGCAGCCGTCACTGGGAGTGATGGACATCGCCGTCCAGCGCAACGCCTTCGGCCGCCAGATCGCCAGCTTCGAGGCCGATTTGGAGATCGAGGGTGTGGAGGGAGGGCCCCTTCGCGCTGTGTTCATTCGCGCGCCGGTCATCAGCTCGGTGGGGCAGGAGGTGGCCGTGCTTGCAGCGCACGAGGGCCGCACCGTGGCCGCGCGCCAGGGAAACATGCTCGCCCTGGCCTTCCACCCCGAGCTGAGCGACGACACCCGCCTCCACGCGTACTTCCTCGGCATGCGATAGAGAGGCACGCTATGCTCACAGCAATCGGCCACCAAGTCCTCGCAGGCCTGGACTTCGTCGGGGATCAGATGCTGATCCTCGTGCGGTGTCTCGGCTACATCGTGCGCGGGCGCATCGGCCTGCGGCGGACCATCCAGCAGATGGCGATAGCCGGCGCGGATTCCCTGCCGATCGTCGCTATCACCCTCTTGTTCGTCGGAATGGCCTGGGGCTGGCACACTGCTGAATACATGGTCCGCTTCGGGGCCACCAGCTACTTCGGGGGCGGGACCGCCATAGCGATCGCCCGCGAGCTGGGCCCCGCCCTGTGCGGCGTCGTGGTCGCCGCCCGCGTGGGGTCGGCCTTCGCCGCGGAGCTCGGCACTATGACGGTCACTGACCTGGTGGACGCCCTGGGCGCCCTGGCGGTCAACCCGGTATATTTCCTAGTGGTCCCGCGGCTCATCGCGTGCATCATCATGCTTCCTCTACTGACGGTGGTCGCCGACGCCTCGGGCCTCATCGGCGCCTTTATGCTGGCAACTTACGTGGGCGTGAGCCCGGGGGAGTACCTCAGCTCTATCCAGCAATGGCTGACCGGTCAGGACGTCTACGGAGGAATCGCCAAGACCCTCGTCTTCGGCCTGATTATCGCCCTGGTCGGCTGCCGCCAGGGCCTCCGCGCGACGCGAGGGGCCGCCGGCGTCGGGCGCGCCACCATCAGCGCCGTCGTGCTCAGCATTGTCCTGATCTACGCCACAAACCTGTTCCTGACGGCGGCCATCTTCCGGTATTGACATATTATGAACGCCACGGAACCACCGCCAATTCAGCTTCAGGGCCTCAGCTACATGGTTGACGGCACGGCCGTCCTCGAGGATGTTGACCTCACCGTGCATCCCGGGGAGATCGTCGGCATCATGGGGCGCAGTGGTACCGGGAAGACGACGCTGCTCCGCCTAGTTATGGGTCTCGTCGCGCCCACCGGCGGGCGCGTGCTGGTCCGCGGCGTCGACATCACCGGCCTTGACGAGCTGGAACTCGACCGCCTTCGCGAGCACATGGGCATGGTCTTCCAGGGCGCCGCTCTGTTCGACTCAATGACGGTCTTCGAGAACGTCGCCTTTGCCCTGATCGAGCATCGAAGGCTGCCCGCTCGGGAGATAGAAGGGCGCGTTCGCGAGATGCTCGAGATGGTGGATATGGCGGGGGCGGAGCATCTGGTGCCGGCACAGCTCTCGGGGGGGATGCGCAA
>DAOVEW010000032.1 GCA_030668755.1 Bacillota bacterium
ACCGACTCATCGAGGCTTTGCGTCGCAGGAAACCCAGTCGCCCACTTAGCTTGGAGAGCCACGGCGCCGTGGACCAAGAGTTCCTGAAGAAGCTCAGCGCCCTCGGCCCGCCGCCCGAGATCCACATGTCCCCCGAGACCCACGACGAGGAGATCCGAGCGAACTACGGCCGATGTTACACGAACGAGCAGCTCGAGACGGGGATTGGCAGTCTGCTCGACATGGGTGGCAAGGCCCTCCTCTTCTTCGCCATAGGCCTGCCGGGGCAAACGCCGGACTCAGTAATGGGGAGCGTCGCGTACGCCCGGAAGCTCCTCGAGCGCTTCAACGAGCGTCACCCGGGCAGGCTCGACATCCAGTTCTCGCCCCTGCTGCCTTTCATAGATCCGGGCAGCCTGGCCTTCGAGCACCCGGAGGCGACCGGCTACCGGCTGTTCGCGCGCACCCTGGCAGAGCACCGCGCGTTGCTGCGGAAGCCAGACCTGCGGGAGGCCCTGAACTACGAGACCGACGCGATGACGCGCGCGGACATCATAGCGGTTGGCGCCGAGGCGATGGACAGGATAATTGACGTCCGCGCGCGCTGCGGCATCCTCAAGGGTAAGTGGATCGAGAGGGAGCGCGCTAAGGTGCGCTCTGCACAGACGACGGACGCGGAACGGACGCGTGACGGCGAGGAGCCTTCCTGCCCGGACGGCTAGTCCCCATCCCGACCCCGAACAGCGCGCACCCTCTCGCCGGGAGCCGCGTTAGGCTGCTCCTGCTCCCTCGGCCCGAGACGGCCCGGCGTTCTCCTCCTGGTCCGAGGCAGCCTGCGGCATCGCCACCAGCGATGACGGGGCACGCTCGTCTTCGGCGTCTCGCAGCTTCATGCCGATGAGCTTGCTCACCCCGACCTGCTCCATCGTCACCCCGTAAAGCACGTCCGCGGCCTCCATCGTCCCCTTATTGTGTGTGACGACGATGAACTGCGACTGCTTGGCGAAGTCGCGCAGCAGATCGGAGTATCGCCCGATGTTCGAGTCATCCAACGGCGCGTCGACCTCGTCGAGAATGACGAAGGGCGACGGCTTCACCTTCAGCAGCGAGAAGAGTATCGCCGCCGCCGTCAGCGCCCGCTCTCCTCCGGAGAGCTGCAAGAGATCACGCGTCTTCTTGCCGGGCACCGTCACTGTCACGTCGATGCCGCACTCCAGCACGTTATCCTTGTCGGTGAGGGCAAGCTCCGCGCTGCCTCCGTCGAACAGCCGGACGAAGAACTCCTGGAAGGCATGCTGAACCTGTTCGAACGCCGTCAGGAACCTGCCCGTCGCCTCGCGGTCGATCTCCACGATTGCTCGCTGGAGGTCCTCCCGCGCCGCCTCCAGGTCGGCCCGTTGTCCCCCGAGGAACTCCAGCCGCTGCTTGACCCGCTCGTACTCCTCGATGGACCCGAGGTTCACCTCCCCAAGGGCCTCCATCCCCGACTGCAGATCCTTCACCCGCCTCTGCGCCGCGGTACGGCTGTCGATGGGGCCGGCCCTCCTCTGGGCTTCCTCCAGAGATATCCGGTACTCCTCAGCAAGCGTCCGCTCGCAGAACCCGATCTCGCTCTCGATCTGAGCTACCCGCACCTCCAGCCGGTGCTGTTGGTTCTGCACGGCCTCGATCCGCGCGCGGACCTCCGCGGCTCCCTCCCGGTTGGCCGCGAGCCGATCGAGCAGGCTCTTGCGCTCCTCCTGACAGCGGGCCAGCTCCTCCTCCGCCCGCCGGTGGGCCTCGACCAGTCGCTCCCGTTCCCCGGCCAGCTCCTCGCGCTTCGAGTGCGCCTCCTGCTCCGCAGCAGCAAGCCGCTCTGTTAGCTCCTGCCGGCCCCCAATCGCAGACTCGAGCATGCGGACGTGCTGCCCAACCTGCTCGATGCGTGCCTCCAGCGCGCGCAGATCACCTTCGACTGAGGTTGCCTCAACGCGCAGCTCCAACATCCGCCCAGTGAGCTGCTCCCGCGCGTCCTGTCCTGCTCGCAGGGCGGACTGGCCCTCGTCCATTGCCGCCTCTGCCGCGCGCCTGCGTTCTTCGATCTCCTGTACCCCCGCCGCGGCCTCTCCGCGATCCTCCTCGATCTGAGACGTCTCCTGTTCGAGCGCCTGCTGCTCCTCAAACAGCGACTGCTCACGCTCCTTGGCCAGCCGCACTTTCTCCGCCGTGACCTCTGCCCCGCGCTGCGCATCCGCAAGCTCGGCTCCGCACTGCTCCACTCGCGTCAGCCGCTCCTCTGCGCCCCCGCGCGCCGCGCGCGCCCGGCTTCGCGCCTTCTCCGAGTCATCGCCGACGCGCTCCAGGCCGGCTTCAAGTCCCTTCGCCTCTTCCTCCAGCTCTTCAATCTCCCTTGCTCTCCCTATGAGCGAGAGCCGGTCAGATCTACTGCCACCGGTGATCGCACCCCACGGCCTGACGACATCCCCATCCCGCGTCACAATCGCGCGCCACCCGGTCGCATCCTTGGAGATCGCCAGCGCGAGATCGAGGTCGTCCGCAACAAGGACGCGGCCCAGCAGGTGCTCGACAATCTCCTCCGCGCCGCTCTCGCACTCGATCAGATCGGCCGCCGACCCCAGACAGCCTTGCCGTCCGGCAAGCTCCGCCACCCCTGCCGGCCGCGTGCCCACCCGCATGTTCGACCGCGGGAGGAAAGTGGCCCGTCCCCCCCTTGTCGCCTTGAGGTAGGCAATAGCGGCGGCCGCCTCCGCGGGCGTCGGCACGATCAGATCCCCGGCGGCCGGACCGAGGGCTGCCGCGATCGCCGCCTCCAGCTCCTTCGGAACGCGCACGAGCTGGGCCACGGTCCGGTACTCGCCGCTCAAGCGTCCCGTCTCCACCGCCTCCAACACCGAGCGCACCCCGGCCTTGAGCCCCTCCCGCGTCCGTTCCATCTCCTGCAGCGCATGCTGGCGAGAGCGCACCGCGGACAGTCGTTCGCGCAAGCTGAGCTGCTCCTCGACGAGCTCCGCCGCAGCACCGTCGGCCGCCTCCGCCTCCAGGCGCAGCAACGCAACCTCACCCGCCGCATGCTCCCGCTGGCTGCGCAGCTCGTCAACCACGCGCACCGCCTCCTCGGCGCGCGTCTCCAGGTCCTCGCGGTCCGCGCGAAGAGACGCACGCTGCTCCTCCAGCCGGGCGATTCTCGCACGCGCGGCCTCCAGCAGTGATTCGCACTGCCCGAGCCGATTCCGCGCGTCCACCAGCTCGCTCAACGTGTCGATATGTCCAGTCCGCTGCTCCTCCACCGACGCTCCCGTCTGGCGGAGCGTCCCTTCGTCTGCGCGCAGCCGCTGCTCCCTCGCCTCGACTTCCACCTTCAGCTCTCGCATTCGCGCCTCGAGCTTCGGGCGCTCCTGCTGTGCGGCGGTCATCTCCTCCTCGGCCGCGCGCTTCTGCGCGGTGAGCTGCTCCAGCTCCTCCGCCGCACGGGCCTGCTGGCTCCGAAGGTCCTCGGTCCGCTGCTGGGCGAGGTTCTGCCGACCCTCCGTCCGGTCCATTTCCCCCGCCAGCCGCGCTACCAGTCCCCTCGTTTCGTCGAGCCGATCTTCCAGTCCCTGGAGCTTCGCCCTCAGCTCGACCTCCTCAGCCGCGAGCTGGTGCGAGCGCGTCCGCGCTGTCTCCAACTCCCGCTCCAGCTCCGCCTCCCGCTCGCGCGCCCGCCCGAGGTTCTCCACCATCGCCTGGCGCTGGTGCACCATCAGACTCAGCTTCAGATCGAAGAGCTCCTTGGACAGCCGCTTGTACTCCCGCGCCGCCTCCGACTGCTTGCTCAGCGGCTCGACCTGCGTCTCCAGCTCGTGGATGATGTCGTTGACCCTCACCAAGTTCGCGCAGACTCTATCGAGCTTCCGTCCGGCTTCGTTCTTCCGCTGCCGATACCGCTGTATCCCAGCCGCCTGCTCGAAGATCTCCCGCCGGTCCTCCGAACGCACCGATAGAATGCGGTCTATCTCCGTCTGGCTGATCATCGAGTAAGCGTTCTTGCCGATGCCGGTATCGAGAAGAAGCTCGTGGATGTCCCGCAGCCGGCACGGGACCCGGTTGATGAAGTACTCCCCCTCCCCCGTCCGGAACACACGCCGGGTGATCGTTACCTCGGAGAAATCGAGCGGCAGCGCGCCGTCGCTGTTGTCCAGCGTCAGCGAGACCTCGCCCACGCCGGCTCGGCGGCGGTTCTCACTTCCAGCGAAGATGACGTCGCCGGCATTGGCAGAGCGAAGCGACTTCATGCTCTGCTCGCCGAGCGACCAGAGGATTGCGTCCGCCAGGTTGCTCTTCCCGCTGCCGTTCGGCCCCACGATACCGCTGACGCCCGGGCCGAACTCCAGCGCGGTCCGGTCGGCGAAGGTCTTGAAGCCCAACAGCTCGAGGCGCTTGAGGTACAAGGCAAGCCCCTTTCTGCGATGTTGCTGCCGACTGTAGTGTATGGAGTCTTCTTCCACTGCCGCGAAGTCGCGGCGTTCGCCGGGCCACGCCACCAGGCCACGAGCCGCATCATGCCCCACCGCCGGCTTGGCTGGCAACGGCCACACAGAGAATACCATCCTGCCGAGGGGTTTCGCGAAGCGGCGCAGAAGGCCTCGCGAGCGTAGCTGCGGCTGATGCTGCCTCGATTGGTGGGCAGTCTGCGGGATTGCCTTATGGGTGCTGCCCGGTCGGCTAGGCCGGACCAGAGGGCCTGCGCACGGGATGTAGTTCGCTGGGGCGTGCCTCGCAGAGCCCCTCGTTTGCAGTGGCTTGGACGCTTGACAAGTCGCGTTGGGGAGGCTATGATCTGGCTGGACACGTTGTATGGTATATGTCAGATGGGCGCGGCGATAATGGCGCCGCGGCCGGAGCGGTACTCGCGGTCAAAGGCGAGCTACCGAGCCCTAGCCATCACCAAAATGGGGGCGCTCTATGGGCAGTGCGAAGGGATAAGTCAGCGGGCAATGCGGTAGCTGGATAGCGCTGGCTTCCGCTTTGGTGTGCTCCGAGACGGCAGTCGTACCAAGGGAGGTACGCTCTGTTGGGCAAGCCTGAAGAGCGGGCTAAAGCTACAGGCCAGGCGGATGGGGTTGCGCGCCTCACGGCTCCAAGCAAGGGCTGGGAGGCGCGTCGCGTGTTCCGCGGGGGACGGCCTCCAGAGGAGGTAGGCAGGGTTAGACTCGGACGGGAAAGGAGGGGCTAGTGAGATGTGCGTGATACTTGCAAAGGAACCGGACCTGCGCGTAGCGTGGGTATACGAACTCATTCGTCTCTGTCCTCAGGTCAATGATCGGCAGCTACTCGCAGGCCACGTCGACATCACTGTCATCGTGGCTGTTACCAGTTGGTCGCGTAAAGCGAACCTCTACTTGTTCCACCGCGGGGGCAGCTCAGAGATCCAGTCGAGGGCCCACGACCTGCTGCAGCCGCCGGCGAAGTGGCTAGGAGAGATGCTCCGCCAATGGCCCCAACGGGCTCTGTATGGAGACGACGCTGATTCGAGCATAGTGCGCATAGAGGTGGGCACGGAGCGTCTGCGGGCGCATCCCTATGAGATTAACTTCGAGGATCAGCGAACCGCCAGTGTGTGGCCGGAACCGCGGAGTAAGAAGCAGAGAAGCATCGCTGACCGCTACGGCGGCGATGTGCCCTACACGGCAATCCGGATCTCCGGCTTCGAGGCCGGCAAAGACTCTGTTATCGCGCTGAGTTTCAGAGCCGCACCTCAGACGATTCAAACGGCGCCGGATGAGCTGTTTTATCCCGTGATGGGACCCTTCAGATTCCGGAAATCGGCTCGAGAGCAGATCCTGGCTGCGGAGACCGAAGACGAGGTAAGCCGCAATTTCGGCCCGGCGCTGTGGCGCGAGGAACATCCGGTAACCGACGTGGCAGTAGTCGGCATGCCGCAGGGCGTGAGGTACCACCCTATCGGCGGCACTCAGCTTCTGAAGAAGGTCTTCCCTTCGACCTGGATGGATGGTCACGGCAGCAACTCGGAGCCACCCACAACACTAAGTGCGACGACCTACGCTTTCAGTCCCGAGCCGGGCCCTGAGGGGCTCGATTTCGAGTTTTGGATGGCAGCGCGTCTGAAGGAGGTGCGCCCCGCTTTTGTACGCTGGCTCGATGCCGCTGCCGAGGCCCTTCGCGATGCTCGGGCGGGAGCAGTCCTCAGGTACTTGGCTAAGCGCGGGCCGACAACGGCAGACGCCCTGATCGAGGACTTGGCCGAGGAGGACCTGGAGCGCGTCTTGCAGAATCTCCTCGTCGCTGGGCTCGTAGCAAGGACAAAGGGATTGACGCTCAATATTACACCGGCCGGGGCACGCGCAGCGAAACCTCTGATGTCGGAGGGCCCAAGCAGCTCGGAGAAGCAGGACTAGCGAACCAAGCCGCTTGCTAAGCAGCGCGGCACCACGGTCGGCGTCGGTGTAGGAGGCGGGTGAACATGCGTGTCTCATGCGAGGGCGGGATCGCAGGTCTGTGCGATGTCACACTTCATCTGTGGGGGCCGCCGCCCGGACACCCTGAGTTTGAGCGGCGATTCAACTGCTCGAAAGAACTCATGGATCAGGGGGTGTACGTGTACCTAGACATCGATCACAGGCTCGACCGGGCGTGGTACCCGCAGGGGATCTCCGCTTTCTGCGCCGCCAAGATGTATGCTATCCCGGAGGACCGATTGGAGGGTCTCATCGTCTACGTCGCGGATCCGGACCGGCCCAAGCCGGAACCAGACACTCAGTACAGTCTGACGTGGCTCAGCAACGCCGCCGCAGCCACGGTAGTCCTAGCCCCGCAGACCGATCAGAAGAAGTACGCCGCGTATGCGTTGGGCGGAAGCATGTTCCAGTACTACCGGCCTGGGGAGAAGCCGCCTGGAGAGCAACCCCTGTGTTGCTCTCACGTCCCGCCCTGCAACTCTGAAGAAGGGCACCCGAGGTGTGCATTGCGCAGGTGGGCGCAATGGGTTGTGACCGAGGTTCGCGAGGAGAGACAGAGGTACGTATCATGGTGGCTTGATCATGTCGACTACAGCTTCTGAGATGACCTGACCTGCCTCCGGAGTGATCCGGCCAGCAGGGGTCTCACGTCCTGGGGACTGTCGGCGTTGGCAGGTCCTACTCGGAACTTCGGACTGTTGCCAGGGCCTCGCCAAACAACCTCACATCCTCCGCCAGCTCGTTCGGCCGGTCCTTCGGGTAGATCCCCACGCATACCGCGTCACCGGGCCGCATCTTGCTCGCCGTATACCGGAACGCCTCCTTCGGGTCGTGCCGACCAGAGGCCAGAACCTTGTAATGGATCACCGGCTTCGAGAGCTTCTGGATCATCTCCGTCATCCGCTCCCGGTCCGCATCATCGAAGTTCTCCTCGCTGTCCCCCAGGTGCTCCGGCGTCTTGTCCCGCAGCACCGGATCGTAGTACGAGCACAAGTAGAAGTCACAGTCCAGGTGCTCCTCCGCCCACTCGAAGACATTGGTCTGGTGTCCCGCCACCCCGGCCGGCAGCCCCGCGTCGTGGATCATGTTTATCACCGGCGGAATGTCGTCTAGGCGGTTGTGAATCTGCTTGTGGTCCATCTGTCCCCCGTGGATGAACACCGCCTTCGCCCCAT
>DAOVEW010000160.1 GCA_030668755.1 Bacillota bacterium
CTCTTTAGGATCGCATACCACTCCGCCCTTCGCTCCGCCGAATGGGATATCCACCACCGCGCACTTCCACGTCATCAACATGGCGAGTCCGCGTGTCTCATTGAGGTTGACCTGCGGGTGGTAGCGAAGCCCGCCTTTCCCGGGCCCCCGGGTGACGTTGTGCTGGACGCGGTAACCAGTGAATGTTCGGAGGGAGCTGTCGTCCATACGCACGGGGAAGTGGACGCAGAGCTCGCGCTTGCAGGACCGCAGGACGCCGAGCAGGCCCGGCGGCAGGTCCATATGGGCCGTCACCTCATCGAACTGCTGTCGCGCGATGTCCCACGCCTGCCCCGCAACTTGCCCTTGCATCAGCATGTCCTCCCTGACATTGTGCGGCCGGTGCTGCGCCACATGCAGCCCCCGCGATGGGAGGCTGCGGCTGGAGCGACCAACAGCGGATGTATTTCTGCCCGCCGGCGGCCTGGTCCTCCCTGTGGCAGCCCGCTGCCGACTGCTGTCCGGCCGATCCCGGCCAGCTCGAATGCGGCTCGCACACACCCGGGGCGGGCCACGCGCCCAGGGTGTGTGCGTTTTCTCTGGGTGCCCTACGGAACTGCGGAATCGCCGACACGGTCGCGACAAGAATGTCGCTGCTACGGACCCAGACTTTGCAGTCACAGCCCGCGGACAAGCGCCTTGCCTACTGCCGCTGTGTAGGGTATACTTTGGGCGGCCTGGCAGCAGACAGTGGCCGGCTACCCTCTGCCGACTCGACGTCGAAGGCTTGGCAAGCGCGATCAGGAGGTGCGAGAAAGGATGCCCTGGTACAACGAGAATGCACGGTCTACTAGCGGGACGGCACTGCGGGCGCGCGATCCCTCGCCGCTGTCGGGGATGTGCCCGATCTGCGTGCGGGACTGCCCCGTGCTGTGCGAGGTAGGCAAGTCTGCCTTCCGAGGACGGGAGGTGCTGTATCCCAGCCCAGAGTGGTTCGGGGCGAGCACGGCGGCATCGAACAAGGACTACTTGCTGAACTGGAGCGATGTGCAGATTCAGGTGGGGCTGACCGGCGCGGAGGGCATTGCCGCGGATTCCGATGCCGCGATCTTTCCGAATGTAGATGTCAGCAGCAAGGCCGGGGGCGTGCCTCTGAAGCTGCCGGTGGTGATCCCGGGGCTGGGCTCCACGGAGGTGGCGCGCCGGTTCTGGGACGGGCTGGCCATCGGCGCGGCGCTGGCGGGTGTGATGCTGACCATTGGGGAGAACGTGTGCGGCATGGACAGCCGCTCGCAGTACAACGGCGACGGGTGCGTGACGGAGTCGCCCGATCTCGCGACGCGCGTGGAGACGTACCGGAAGTACTGGGACGGAAGACACGGGGACATCGTCGTGCAGACGAACGTCGAGGACATTCGCAGCGGCGTGGACGTATATGCGATCAAAGCTCTCGGGGTGCGCACGATCGAGCGGAAGTGGGGCCAGGGTGCGAAGGCCATCGGCGGGGAGGTGCGGATAGCGGATCTGGGCAAGGCGATTGAGCTGAAACGCCGGGGGTACATCGTGATTCCGGACCCCGAGGAGGAAGCGGTGCAGGAAGCGTTCCGGGAGGGGGTATTCCGGACCTTCGAGCGGCACAGCAGAGTGGGGATGCCGGAGGAGCGGGCCTTCATTGACGACATCGCGTGGCTGAGGGAGCAGGGGGCCGAGCGCGTCTTCCTGAAGACCGGCGCGTACAATGCTGCGGCGCTGGCATTCACACTGCGGTGCGCGTCTCAGGCAAAGCTGGACCTGTTGACGTTCGACGGGGGTGGAGGCGGCACGGGCATGAGTCCGGTGCCCATGATGAATGAGTGCTCGACGCCGACCATCTACCTGCTGGCGCAGGTGCTGGAGGGAGTGCGGATTCTGCGGGAGAGGGGCAAGTACGTGCCGGACATCGCAATGGCGGGAGGGTTCGTGAACGAGACGCAGGTCTACAAGGCGATCGCGATGAGCAACCTCGGCGACGGCAACGGTCCGGCTGTGAAGGCCGTCGGGATGGCGCGCGCGCCGCTGACGGCGGCGATGAAGTCGTCGTACTTCGTAGACCTGGCCAATGAGGGCAAACTGCCGAAGAGCTTCGTGAAGCTGTATGGGGATCGCCCGGAGCAGTTCTTCATCACGAGCGCGGATCTTCGCCGGGAGCACGGCGACAGGATCGTCGGGACCGAGATTCCGTGGACGGCTGTCGGCGTGCATACGTTTCTGAGCGATCGGCTCGCCGTGGGCCTTCAGCAGCTTCTGGCGGGGTCCCGGAAGTGGAAGCTGGACCTGATCGATCGAGAGGATCTGGTCTGCCTGAGCGAGCGGTGTGCGGCAGTCACGGGGATTCCCCTCGTGGAAGAGGCGCAGCGAGAGGCCTTCGCGAACATACTGGACTTTTAGGCTGAGCGATCGAGCCGGTGCGATGCCCTTGCATCGGAGGAGGCGGCTCCGGGCCGGGGGCCGCCTCCGCATTGCACCTCCGCCGCACGCGGTGGGGGTCAGATCTCACAGATCGTAGATCGGGAGCAAGTCCGAGAACTCGACGAGGGCGCTCATGGCCTTATTCTGGACGGAGATGCCGGCCTCGGCGAGCGCCGCGACGGGGGTGAGGCCGGCGACGATGGCGAGGCCGAGGCGATCCCGCGCAACGGGCACTTCGAGCAGCGGCTGACTGGGTTTTCCGACGGCGAGAATGCCTCCGAGGCCGTTGCGCTTGTACTGGTCGAGAACCTCCTGCAAGTCGCCATTGGCCGCCGCGGGGACCTCGCGGAAGCTGGCCAGTATCCGCCCGCGGCCGACGAGGCTTGCGTCCTTGACCGAGGTCATGTGCCCGGTGATGAACATCTCAGTGGGGTCCACTGTGGTGCCGGCATACGCAACGAGATGGGTGAATCGCAAAGGCTTGTCCCGGTAGATCTCCAGCAGTCCGGCATACTTCGACTCGACCGGAATCCCGCGCTTCAGGAGCACGCTGTTGACGGTGACCGTACAGACCGTGCCAAGGCCGACCATGCCCTCGGGGACGGCGACGTCTCCGATGTACTCGCCGGCGCGCTTTGCGATCACGAGCTCGGACATGCAGTATCCGGCACGGAAGACGTCTCGCATGACATCGAGCGATTCGGCGAACCGGGCCTCGGGGAGGTAGGAGATGTTGAGGATGATCCGGCCCTTCTTCGTGTCCATGTCGAAGTCGGACCGGTAGGCCAGGCTGTCTATCTTGGAGATGACGAAGCCGAGCTTGTCGCTGACACCCGCGTTCTCGATTTCCTCCCGACCGCGGTCGGTGATGACGCGACCGGGCTCACCGAGGTTCTTGGTGAGGCCGCGCTCATCCATCAGACGCAGGTGATACCTTACCGTGCGCTCGCTCAGCTCGATCCCATCGGCCTTCAGCGCGGTGGCAATGGCCCGCGCTCCTATCGGCTCCTCCGAAGCGGCCACTATCCGTAGGATCGCGAGCAGCTTGCGCTCGACGTCGGCAGAGGAACGACTACCTCGCATACGAGGATCTCCTATCGGCCGCCACGGGGCGGCTTGTCCGTCATGATACTCCGCGACGGACGAGGGTGCAAGTGGACCAGCTTGCTGCTCGCCAAGCAGCCGCAGATCTGACCAGCGGGGGGAGGGAGCGGACGCAGGACCTGCGATGGGACGGAAGGAAGAGAGCACCTCCGGCCGCCCGGGCAGCCTGACGTCGCCCAGCGGCGACTTCAGGTTGAGGTTCAGTCGAGCTATGCAATACCGCGACTACGATCCGAAGAGAGACGGGGATGCCGCGCACCGCGTCTGGCGCGAGGTGGGCTGGCTGGAGAAGGGCAAGGAGGAGGCCGCGGACGAGCTGCTGGCCTGCGGCCGCGCGCTGGTCGGCGAGGTGAACGGGCAGCCGGAGTGTTTGGTCAACTCGGCCCCCGGCGCCATGCGGTATCTGGAGGAGGAGCTGGCCTTCGCGGGCTGCACCGGGGTGGCGACGGGGCGCGTGGCTCGCAAGCAGGGGCTTGCAAAGAGAATGCTCGCGCGCTTGGTTGCGGCGGACGCTGCGGACGGCACGCTCGTGGCGGGCCTGGGCATGTTCGACCAGGGCTTCTACGACCAGGTCGGCTACGGGACAGGCGGATACGAGCACTCGCTGTCGTTCGATCCCTCGACGCTTCGGGTGGATTGCCGCGCACGCCCGCCACGGCGGCTCGGTGGGGAGGACGCCGAACTCATCCACGCCTCCCGGCTGGCGCGTCTGAGAGGCCACGGCGGCATCAACCTCCACCCGACCGCCATGACCGGATCGGAGCTGCGATGGTCGGAGAAGGGCTTCGGGCTGGGGTACTGCGAGGAGGGGAGCGGAGAGCTGACGCACCATGTCTGGATCGGCACCAACGACATCGAGTCAGGCCCGTACCGAGTGTCGTGGATGGCCTATCGGGACTATGACCAGTTCTTGGAGCTGCTGGCCGTCATCAAGAGCTTGGGCGACCAAGTTCGGCTCGTGAGAATGCGGGAGCCGCAGGGCATCCAGCTTCAAGACCTGCTGGACCGGCCCTTCAAGCAACGCCAGGTGACGGCGAAGTCGAGGTTCGCGAACCGAGCG
>DAOVEW010000075.1 GCA_030668755.1 Bacillota bacterium
TCGGAGCTCGCCGGCTCTCTCGCCACCCTTACTCTACCTCACACCAACCATACAAGGAGCCCCTAGGCCCGCCAAAGGCGGGCCGGGGTGGCGGCCCGAAGGGCCTAGCCACTTGCCTCCTGCCCCTTGCTGTCATTCTGAACGAGCGCGCAACGCGAAGTGAGGCCTCTCCTGAGCTTGCCGAAGGGTATCTCGCCGTCCCCCGCTGTAGCTCTCGGGCATCTGGTCCGCGGTTACCCCACCAGCCCGATCTGCCTCAACACCCGCTTCACCGCCTCATACGCCGGACTCCCGTCCGCGACCGTCACCAGCGGCTTCCCCAGCATATCCAGCTCCCGCACCTGTGGGTCCTCCGGTATGAACGCTGGGTCCGGCAGGCCGCGGTCCCTGGCGGCAGCAAGCAGCCCGTCGGGCAGGTCACTGGTGAGCCGCGTGAACGCGAATACCGTCTGCCCGATCTTCGTGTCGAGCCCCCTCGCGAGTTCGACGACCCGTGTCACGGTTTCGATCCCACGCATGCTCGGATCCGACAGCAGCACCAACACGTCCACATCGCCCGCCGTCCGCCGGCTCAGGTGCTCCAACCCAGCCTCGCAGTCCATGAGGATGTACCGATACTGCTTGCCGATCTCGTCCACGCACGCGCGCAGAATCGAGTTCGCAAAGCAGTAGCACCCCGGCCCCTCCGGCCGTCCCATGGCGAGCAGATCGAACCCCTCCGCCTCCACCAGCGCCTGTTGGATCTGCATCCGCAAGAACTCCGGCTTTGTCATGCCTCCGGGCAGCGCCTCTGTCCGGCCCAGTCCAGCCTCGCGCATATCCCCGACCGTCTCCTCGACCTTCACCCCCAGCGCCGCGTCCAGGTTCAGATTCGGGTCCGCGTCCACCGCCAGCACCGGCGTCTGCCCCGCCTCCACGAGCGCCCGCACCATCAGCGCGGCAACGGCGGTCTTGCCGACACCGCCCTTTCCTGTTACGGCGATCGTCCCCGCCATCTCACACATCCTCCGAGTCCAGCCAAGTGCTCAGCCGCTTGCGCAAATCACCCACCGCCTTCACGTACGCCCCCGCCTCCGGCACCACCTCCGATCCCGAGACCTGCGGATCGGCCGGGAGCGTTCCGATTACTTCGAGTCCGCCCAGATACGCGCTGACCTGCTCCCCTGCCTTGCCGGACGACGCCTTGTTCAGGACCACCCCGGGCACTCGCAGCCCCAGCCCCTTCGCCAGTCGCGCAATCCGCGCTGCGGTGCGAGCGCTCGCCGTCGTAGGCTCCGTCACGATCAGCAGCGCGCCCACGTGCTGCGCCGTACCTCTCCCCAGGTGCTCCAGCCCCGCATCCATATCCATCACCAGGGACAGTTCCTCCAAACCGACGAGGTGCCGCACGAGGGCCTTCAGCACCGCACTCTCGGGGCATACACACCCCGCCCCAGGCTCATCGACAGTCCCCATCACGAGCAGTGTGATCTCGCCCTGCTCCACCCCGAACCGCCCCAGCAGATCCTCGACCCGCGGATCCAGGGCGAAGAAGCTTCCGCCCTCGCCCGTCCCGGCCCGCTCAGCCAACCTCTCTTTCATCTCCGACAGAGGCGCGATCTCCTCCAGGGCCGACTCTGAGAACCCCAGCGCCCGCCCCAGGCAGTTGTTCGGGTCGGCGTCCACCGCCACTACACGGGCGTGCGCCGCGAGGCTCCGCGCCAGCGCCGCGCTCAGTGTCGTCTTACCCACTCCGCCCTTGCCCGCAATTGCGATCTTCATGTCAATTCCTCCCCCATTCTCTACTCTGGGCTGGCGGCACAGGTCCTGTTCCAGCCTGGAATGTAACGAAATCTTAACAAGAATACCTCGTAGACCACTGGGGTAAGCAAATCTTGGCACATGCCGTTTCGCCTGTGCACTGTTCGGGTATATCCTGGTTGACGGTACTGTTCGGACGGTACAGAAGCGGACAACTCGCAAGGCTGACACAACTGACAGAGCTCACAAAGGGCGGTACCGTCCCATCACCGGAGGGACAGGCCGTCACCCCCCCTCGCCCCGGCTTGTCCCTCCATCTTTTGGCCGCCCTCCGCTCATAGGCCCGTCACGAAGCGCCCGCATCCCAGCACCACAGCGGGATCGTACTGCTCCTTCATGCCGCTCATCAGGTCCAGACTGGTCACCTCCTTGCCCCAGACCGCAAATGACCGCTTCAGCTGGTCTTTAGGTCCACCATCACACTCTCGGCCGATCTCCTTCTCCCTTCCGCACGAATTCGCAGGGCCGGAGTCTGTCTCCTGCCCAGATGCCCGAAGTGCATGGCTCATCCCCAGCAGGAGGTATACGACCGCCTACTAGATACACCTCGACGCGCGGACGGCGCCCTCTCCTCTTGACTCACCGCCGCCCAATCGCCAGAATCGTGCCGCAGGATCGAGTCTGCAGAGACTCTTGCACAATCACTGGGGAGCCATATGGAGGCCGCAGCCTACTGGGTCGCGCTCATAACGGTCGTCGCTGTTCCTCCAGTTGTCCTCTTCTGGTTCATTGTCCACCCCTTCACCCGCTGGTGGCGCGCGCTCGGCCCGGTCAAGGCCTACCTCATCCTGTTCGGCGTGATCGGCCTGCTGATGGTTCTGATGGGTCACTTCCGCGAGCCACTACTGCATGTCCGTTTCGGCGTAAGCCTGCCGCTTACCGTCCTTGGCGTCCTCTTCTTCACGGCGTCGCTCTGCATCGGAATTGCGCGAATGCGCCGCCTCACACCCGCCGTCCTGTTTGGGCTGCCACAGCTCTCGAACCGCAGCCACCCCGGAAAGCTCATCACCGACGGCATCTACGCGCATATCCGCCACCCGCGCTACGTTCAGGTCGGACTCGGCCTCATTGCCGTCGCCCTGTTCGCCAACTACCTGGCCACGTACGTCATCGCAGCCGCGTACGTCCCGGTCGTCTACGCTCTCGCGCTCTTGGAGGAGCGCGAGCTGAGAGACCGCTTCGGCAAGGAATACGAGCAGTACGCGAACCGCGTGCCTCGCTTCCTGCCGCGGCTCAAGCGCTCCTAGCGGCCCAGGGCACGACCCCCGCTCGACAACCCTTGAAGTACCACCAGCGAGCCGTCAGAATCGTATGCCAGAAGCGTGTCTTGCGCTCAACTCATTCTGTAGAGCAAAGCCACGATGGCAAACCCGCGCAAAGTCGTGATTATCGGGGCCGGAGCCATCGGCTCCACCTTCGGCTACACCCTCATGCAATCCGGGCTCGCCCGCGAGATGGTCCTCATCGACATCGACAAGGAGCGCGCCCAGGGCGGGGCCATGGACCTCAACCACGGCCTCTTCTTCGCGCTGCCGGTCTGCATCTGAGCCGCCCGACTAGGACGAGGTCCCCGGCAGGCGGGAACGACATCCCGTGGTTCCGGCAAACATGGAGTGCCAGCGCATCGGGAACCAGCTCTCAGGGGGCATGTCTGCTCGGGGCGGCCTCACACGTGTCGAAGGGGGAAACGCGCCCCCGTTCTCACGGCCCGTTCGTCGGAAGCGGCCGAGCATGCACGATCAGCACGTCTTCATCGCTCAGTTCGGCCCACTGCTGGTACTCCGGCGGATAGCTCGGAGCAAACCCAATCTGCAGCGCGTACTGGCCAGACGGCGCATTGCTCGGGACGATGATGCTTCCCTTCTGCTCATAGACCGTGCCGGGCGGCGAAGGAGCCAGGCCTCGCAGACCGTAGACCAGCGGGAACCCCTGCACGAATTGCCCCTTCGCAGATAGCCGGCGCCAGTAGCCCTTGGACGCGCTGTCTCCATCCGGGTTTCCCAGCCCTATCGGTACCAGTCTAATGCCGAACAGCTCGCCCGACAGCGGCGACTCTGTCCGCCAACGCGCGCAGAACTGTACCATCTGTCCTGTGTTCGCCTCCGACCTGCTGATCTCAAAAGACGTCAATTTGATGGCACCAGGGAACTCCGCGATGGGCTTTGCCACCTCCTCCGCACGGTGCAGGAGGTCCGGAAGCCCGAAATCCATCTTCACCAGGTCCTCGCTCAGGCTCACGAAGTAGGGTGGTGGCTGAATCGGCGACGTGACCCACCCGTGCAGCGCATAGACTGTGCGTCGGCCGCGATAGTGGTGCGCGAGAGAATGCGCAAGCAGGGCTGTACCTTGCCAGAACTCGGGCGTGTTGCTCATGCCAATGCGGACTTCGGAGTTGACCGTCCGCCATAGCTCCTCAGACGCGTGTCTCAGTTCGAGATCCGGGATCAGATCAACGTACCAGGGATGCCAGAGGTCCTGCGGCCTGAGCAGCGTGATGTCTTTTCGTCTCCCCTCCACATGCTGGAGGTAGTATGTGGCGAACATGGGGACATCGAACTCGGCGATGAAAACAGCGTTCTCGTCCATCTGCAAGAGCACCGCCGCCCAGCGGTCGCGGTAGCGCCAGACGTCGCTCTGATCGGAACGCGCCCAGTTGGCAGATAGCAGGAGGAGGCAGACCATCGCCCCCAGCCCCGCAGGCAGGTAGCGCGCGGTTCTCCACTTGGCGAAAAGCGAGCCCGCCCTCGCCAAGCTGATCCCTCCCAACAACGCCATCACCGCTCCCACAGGAACAAGCCACGCGTGCGGGTCACCGGTCGCCCCCCACCCAAGCACCCATACGCACAGCAATACGCTGCCGGCGGCGAGCGAGGCGACGACTGCAGCCCGGCGGCGATACCACGATGCGAAGCCCCAGATGATCAGCGGCACACCGACAAGGGCGAGCACCACAGACTGCCATCCGCTCCCTGCCAAGACCTCGCCCAACAGCCCGGCGGCCCGCTTTGTTGCCGTCTCGAAGGAGTTTGCAAAGAGGAAGTGGCCGTATTGGCGGCCCAAGGCGTGGCGCAGGAAGCGATCCAGGGTGTCGGGCCGGCCCCAGTTCAGCGGCGGGTCGGCCGCCGCGCGCATCGGAAGATACAGGTAGCATACGAAAGGGGCAAGAAACAGCATGATAGCAGAAGCCCATATCCTCGCGCGGCGGGGTCGCGTGTGCCAGAACGCCATCGCCAGGCAGGGGCCGAGCGCAAGAAGAAGCGTACGGTGGTGCATAGCGGCGAAACCGCTCGCGAGCGCGACCCAACCAAGATGCCGGGTCGACCGGTCGCGGTCCCAACGCCAGAGCGCCACCAAGAAGAGGGCGAACAGCAGTCCTCCCAACGCATAGACCTCGGGGCGCACGGCCTGGCTCCAAGTGGGAAACCATAGCCCGAAGGAAATGCCTGAGACTACTCCCGCAAGCAGCATCCCGGTGAGCGCGATCGTCAGCCAGCAGACAAGCGCCGCCGCGCCGGCGGTTGCGACGGCAGAGAGCAGGGCAACGCGATAGGCGCTGGTGTGACCCACCGGGAGCACATCGAACCCCCGGGCGAGCACCGTCCAGAGCGGGTATCCCGTTGGGTGGGGGATCCCCAACACGTGCGCCGCCGCCACCAGCTCGCCGCTGTCCTGGTCGCCGACAGTCGGCGTGATCGTGAGAAGGTAAACCGTGAAGATCGCAGCACAGACGCCCAGAGCGCACAGCCGCGCCGCGCGCTGCGAAACGCGTGGCGGCATAGATGGCCTGAAAGGTACTGCGCCTGCTTTCCTTCTCCGACGCGCCACGGACCTTAACCTGTGCCCTCTCCTCCCGCGAAGATCACCGTCCCGTACTAGCGACCGGCTGATTATAGCACGACCTCAACATCTGTGAAACGCTGCCCACGTGTCAAGCGTGCCGGCCGCTGTGCCTTTCCCTTCACCGATCAGACTGGAACACATACTGTGCAAGAAAGGAACCCTCAACCATTGACCTCCCTGCGTGGCTGGGCTCATAATCGCAGGGCAGGAGGCCCCCGTTGCCCTCCAAGGGCGCGGCGGCCGTGGCCCAGCCTGTTGCCCCTTGCCTCTGACTCAACCCGACCGTTCAGGAGAGGTGCGAGATGCCCAACCCTCGCAAAGTCGTCATTATCGGCGCCGGAAACGTCGGCTCCACCTTCGGCTACACCCTCATGCAATCGGGGCTTGCCCGCGAGATCGTCCTCATCGACATCGACAAGGAGCGCGCCCGGGGCGAAGCCATGGACCTCAACCACGGCCTCTTCTTCGCGCCTCCCGTTGACATCCGCGCCGGCGACTACGATGAGTGCGCGGACGCCGCCCTCATCGTCGTCACTGCCGGCGCCAAGCAGGAGCCCGGTGAATCCCGCCTCGACCTCGTGCAGCGCAACGTCATGATCTGCAAGCAGATCGTGACTGAGA
>DAOVEW010000131.1 GCA_030668755.1 Bacillota bacterium
GTTCACCGCCACATTGCGGATCCCCACCATACCCTCGATCCCCTTCAGCCCCTGCCCCGCGGCAGCCGCGAGGCTCTCCTCAGACGGCGCGAACCAGCACGCGCTCGTCTCCAGGCTCTGCGCCGGCAGTTCCAGGCGAGAGTACCCGACGTTCTCCTGCGTGTAGAACTTGATCTTCTTGAACCCCGTCGTCCGCCAAGTGACAGTCGCCTCCCCGACCGTCAGATCTCCCCCGCCCCACTTCCTCTCCGCCTCCGCCTTCCCCGCGCGGATGCTCGAATCCAGAATCGCCTGCGTGTAGTAGTCAACCTCCTGCCGCTCCACATAGGCCGCCCGCGCCTCCAGATCCAGATCGCGCACCAGATACGTGTCACCCTCATGCAGGTACACGCCCCCGGGGTACACCGTCTCCGGCGCGCTGATCGAGTCCACCATCCCGATCACCCGGTTCCCCTCCGCCTTGTCCATGATTGTATACGTGTCGTCCGACTGCGTCCGCAGCGCCACCTCGGCCGCCGGGTACTCCGTCGTAGCCCAGTACCACGCTTCGTCCACCCGCCTTAGCTGCCCCATGTCCTCCAAAATCTCCGTAATGGATACGGTCTGCTCCCCGAACAGCTCGCCGTCTCCCTCCCGCAGCGGCAGCTCGAACGCGGCGCACCGAAGATGCCCGGCCAGCAGATACGGATTCTCCGGCGCGATCACCGCGTGCTCCGGCGAGCGCCCGAACAGGTACTCCGGCCGCCGCATCAGATACTGGTCCAGCGGATTGTTGTACGCGACCAGCACCACCAGAGCCTCCTCCCTCCCGCGGCCCGCCCGCCCCGCCTGCTGCCACGTCGAAGCTATCGTCCCGGGGTAGCTCACCAGAATGGAGGCGTCCAGACTCCCCACATCTATCCCCAGCTCCAGCGCGTTCGTGCTCGTCACCCCCAGCAGCTCCCCGCAGAACAGCCGCCGCTCGATCTCTCGCCGCTCCTCCGGCAGATACCCCGCCCGATACGGACTCACCGCCTCCGACAGCGCCGGGTTCACCTTCGCAAGCGCCTCCGCCGCATACCGATACAGCAGTTCCGCCACCACCCGCGTGCGCGCAAACGCGATGGTCTGCACCCGCTTCCGAAGCAGCGCCACCAACAACCGATGCGCCTCTTCGTTCCCCGACTGCTGCTCCATGCGCGCGGGGTCCAGATACGGAGGATTCCACAGCACGAACCGCTTCGGCCCGCGGGGCGCCCCGTCCCTGTCCACCAGCGCGTGCTCCTGCCCCGTCAGGCGCTCGGCCAGCTCCTTCGGGTTGGCGATCGTTGCCGAGCAGCACACATAAGTCGGCGAGCTCCCATAATGCCTGCAGATCCGGTTCAGGCGGCGCAGCACGTTCGCCACATTCGACCCGAACACACCCCGGTAGCTGTGAATCTCGTCCACCACCACAAAATCGAGGTCCGCAAAAAAGCTCCCCCACCGGCTGTGGTACGGCAGAATCCCCTGGTGCAGCATGTCCGGGTTAGTCAGGATCACGTTGGCCTCCCGGCGCAGCCTCCGCCGCGTCGTCACCGGCGTGTCCCCGTCATACGTCCCGCACCGCACCAGAGGCCCCAACTCAGGTGGATGCTCCGCCAGCCGCCGCAGCCCGCGGAGTTGATCCTGGGCAAGCGCCTTCGTCGGGAACAGATAGAAGGCCTTCGCCTCCGGCCTCCCCAGCAGCCGTTCCAGCACAGGCAGGTTATAGCAGAGCGTCTTCCCGCTGGCCGTGCCGGTCACCACGGTGGTGTGCTGCCCCCTGCGAAGGTGCGAAATCGCCTCCGTCTGGTGCGAGTACAGCCGCCGGACACCGACATGCTCCAGCGCCTCCCGCACCTGCGGCGGCAAAGGCGGCGACAGCTCTGCGAACACCGGCTCGCGGGCGGGAATCTCCTCCACATGCACGATCTGCCCCGCGTAATCCGGAGCCGAGGCGATCTCTTCCAGGAACTGCGAGAAATCCGCGGCCACCTTATCCCTGCCCTGACCCGAAGTGCCGAGGATTATAGCACACATGTTTGGGCCAGCAAAGCACCCAACGCCCACCTCATCCCGCCCCCTCCCGGTCGCACAGGCCTGCCCTGCTTGCCCGCCGCCCGTTCGCGCTCGCGGAGAGAACGCGGCTGTCTCCCGCCGTGGGGAGGGGGAAGAATCGAGGGGGGAGGGTGTCCCTCCCCTCTCGAAGCGCATTCACCCTATCGCCTCGCAACCACGAGTAGGGCTAGCGTTCCCACGCCAGCCCAGGCGCCGAAGGCGCCTCACCGTAGGCCGGGGACACCAATCCCTCCTGGCCGTACCCGTGGGGCAGGAGCTAGTCTCCTGCCCGGTCCGTTCTCCTCTTCGGGTAGCCCAACGAGCCAAGGCGGCTTGCTTGTCCTGAGCGCAGCCGAAGGGCCTCCTGCCCCCGTAGCGCGGCCATGCTGCCTCCTGGTGGCACAGGTTTTCAACCTGTGAAGGCGGCACAGCCGCCTCCTGTACCGCGGCCACACCGATCCCCGCCCCTACATCGCCAATATCTTATCCATCGCCAGCGACGTATTCGCCACCCGCGTCTCCGGCGCGTGGTTGTAGCACGGAATCATCTCCGCGATCAGGAAATCGTCGTACCCGACCTCCCTGAACGCCTTCATCACCTCCGGCCAGTCCACATCCCCCTCCAGCAGATCCACGAACCCATCGAGCGTCCCCACATTCCGCCGGAAGTCCTTCACATGCACCTTCTTGATCCGCTTGCCCAGAATCCGAATCCACTGGTCCGGCATGCCGAACTGCATGATGTTCCCCACATCGAAGAACCACCCCAGGTACTCGCTCCCGATCTTGTCTATGAAGTCCCGCGCCTCCAGCGGGCTCAGGAACATCTTGTTCCAGACGTTCTCGATCCCGATGGCCACCTTGTTCTTCTCAGCCACCGGCGCCAGCTCTTTCATCGCCTCCTCGACGCGCCCCATCGCCACGTCGTACGGGACCACCTCCATCGCGGGGTTGAAGAACACCTCCACCGCCCCGGGCACCACCAGAATCCCCGTCGCCCCGAGCTGGTTCGCCACCTGCAGGCACTTCCTCACGACCTGCTTGCCCTTATCCCGCTTCGAAGGGTCGCTCGACGTAAGCGGGAACTCCCACAGCGCCCCGCTCGTCACCGAAGCCGCCTGAAGCCCCGCGCCCTCTAGCGTCTTCCCGATCTTCGCAACATCCGACTCGCTGATATCCAGGTTCAGCGGCCCATCCGGGAACAGGCAGACCTCTATCCCCTCGTACCCCAGCTCCTTCGCCTCTTTCGCCGCCTCCGCAAAGTCCTTCTTCCCATCGAGTCCACCGGGGAATGACCAGTAGTTGATGCCTTTCTTCACGACTCGACCTCCTCTCATCGTTGATCGCGCTGCTTCTAGTTCGTAGTTCGTAGGGTGGGAGCGCGTCTCCTGCCCCCGGGCCCACGCGCGAAGGTTCTCTCTCCACCGGGACCGAAGAAAAATGCAATGCCAGAACCATCTCTGACGGTCGGCGACCGCATCGCTCTCCACCTCGACTCCCTCGCCGCCGGCGGCGAGGCCGTCGGGCGCCACGAGGGCATGGCCGTCTTCGCCCTCTGGGGCTGCCCGGGCGACGACGCAGAGGTCGAGATCACTCAGGTCTCCCCCCGCTTCGCGCGAGGCATCGTCCGCTCGGTCGTCTCACCCTCTCCGGACCGCGTCGATCCCCCGTGCCCCCACTTCGCCGACTGCGGCGGCTGCCAGCTCCAGCACATCGCCTATCCCGCCCAGCTCCGCCACAAGACCGCCCTCGTCCGCGATGCCCTCACCCGCATCGGCGGGCTGCCCGATGTCGAGGTCGCCGACACCTGGGGCATGGATGACCCCTGGCGCTACCGGAATCGCGCCCAGTATCACGCACACCTCGCCGAGTCGGGCGACGTGACGCTCGGCTTCGTCCGCCACCGCAGCCACCAGGTCGTGCCCCTCGCCGAGTGCCGCCTCCAGCACCCGCTCTCCGAGCAAGTGCGCGCGGCCCTGCTGCAAGCAATGCCGCGCCTGGCCCAGACCCCCGCGGAGCGCGCCGCTCTCCTGGAGGTCGAAACCTTCGTCTCCTTCTCCGCCGGCCGCGCACTTGCAACTCTCGTCTGCGACAGCCGCCCACCTTTCCTCCAATCGGCAGCGGCGGCCCTCATGGACCACGTGCCCGACCTTGCCGGCGTCCTCGCCGCCCGCAAGCGCGGCCGCGGCTCGCTCCACCGGTCGCCATCCGAAGTGCTCAGCGGAGAGTCCCGCCTCGTCGAGAAGCTGGGCGGCGCGGGCTACCGAGTCTCGGCCGACTCCTTCTTCCAGGTCAACCCAACCCAGACCGAGCGCGCCATCCAGCTCGTGCAGGAGTGGGCCCAAGTGCAGAGGCGAGACACCGTGCTCGACCTCTACAGCGGCGTCGGCACCTTCCTGCTTCCGCTCGCCGGGAGCGCTCGTCGCGCCATTGGCATCGAATCCCAGGAGCCGGCCGCCGCCGACGCAAGGGCCAACCTGCGCCGCTGGCGGCTCAGCAACGTCGAGATCCATCAGCGGAAGGTCGAGCGCATGCTGCCCCGCCTCATCGAGCGCGGCGACCCGGTGGAGATCGTCGTCATGGACCCGCCCCGCAAGGGCTGCGGCCCCATCGTCTGCGCGCTCGTCGCCAAGCTCCGGCCCCGCCGCATCCTGCTCATCTCCTGCAACCCCGCCACCCTCGCCCGCGACCTCAAAGACCTCGCCAAGCACGGCTGCACCTGCCGCCGCATCCAGCCAATAGACGTGTTCCCCCACACCTGGCACACCGAGACCATCGCCCTCTGCGACACAGGTATTCGGTTGGGCAGGAGCGTGTCTCCTGCCCTGCTGTAGGGCCGCCATGCGCAGCATCGCCGCCGGCCCTTGGGCCGTTCTGTAGGGCGGGGTCTCTGTGCCCCGCCAAGTGTCATTCTGAGCGAAGTGGCTAGTGCTCAGTAAAGCAAAAGATGAACTCACCGCAAAGGCGCAAAGGACGCAAAGAAAACTTATTCTGTCCGCCTGCGGCGGGTAGCGCAGGCTTTAGCCTGCACGCTGCGGCGGGCACGCCACAGGCTGAAGCCT
>DAOVEW010000378.1 GCA_030668755.1 Bacillota bacterium
CACTCAGACATGGAGGAAATGCCACCGTGGCCAAGTCGATCTGCATGATAATGGCGCACGCCGACGACATCGAGTACAGCGCGGGCGGACTGCTGGCGAAGTGCGTTTCGGAGGGCTATCGGGCGCTCTACGGGGTCCTGAGCCGCTGCAACTCCGGTTGGACAGTGACCGCAGAGAAGGGTGGGCACTACCGGCCCTCGCTGGAGATCATCCCGCAGCGCAGGAAGGCGGCGGCGGCGGCGGCCGCGGTCTTCGGGGCCGAGCTCTACTACGGAGACCTGCTGGAGAACTGCTACCTCACCCGAGACGAGAAGCTCCTCACACCCTCCTTCACGGGGAGTGCCGACGCGAGCGACGACGTGCCGGAGGGAATTCCACTGGCGGTGGCGGCCGGCGCGGGCGTGTGGCCCGATCCCCCGGCGATCGCCGAGCTGGCCGATCTGCTAGTGCTCAGTAAACTTAATTCTGACTCCTCAATCCCGGGCAGAACTGGCACAGTTCGCCGCATACCGCATGCTACGCTGGCTGCGCCCGGAGAAAACGGGTCGCAATAAACTTAACTGAGCACTAGTTAGTTGGGAGCCGGAGATCGTGGTGGGTCAGCCCTTCCAGGACCAGAACCCCGACCACTTCGCCGCCGCTCTGATCCTGGCAAAGGCCTGGGCGATGGCGAAGAAGCGGGCGGAGGTCGGGCCCTACTGGCTTCCCGTGGCTTCTCCCAACCGCGGCTTCGAGTTCCCGCCGCTGGTCGCCAACGAGATCGTTGACGTGACCGGCCACGAGGAGACCGCCTTGAATGCCATGGCCTGCCACCGCTCACAGGGGGGGCATCTTTCCGAAGTCCAGCAGGAGCTGAAGAAGGCCTGGCAGGGGTGGGGAGAGGTCAAGGGCTGCCCGTCGGCCGAGGGATTCTGCGTGCTGTCCGACGCGCCCGACTAGCGCGTGGAACGCCGGCCCGCTGGAGCCCAGCGGGCCGGCGTTGAATTCCCCTGCGGCGAGCAGCGAGGCCCGGCTGCTGCCCCGAGCTCACCCGCGCTGGGACTTGAGCAGATCGTCTGCCGCCAGCACACAGAAGATATATGTTGCCGCTCCGTGGAGGACGTTCTCGGCCTGCTGCCAGAGGAAAGGCCAGTTCTCCTTGAGCTCCGGGAAGTCCGGGCTAATAAGCGCCGTCCCAGAAGACACCGCGCCGGGAATGTAGGACCAGTCGTCTCGGTTTATCCCGTATGCTATGGTCAGCGACCGAGCGCCCACGCCCGAGACGAATGAGATATCGGAACCGGGGTGGCAGCCCAGAACGAAGTTCACCACGGCGAGAACCTGTTCGCGGTCGAAGAGGTCAGGATAGGCCTTCACGAGATAATACTGCCTCATGGCATGGTCCTGGATCTGCCATCCCACGCCCCAGATGGCCGGCTCCCAGGGGATGCCATACGGATTCTTTGAAAGCTCTTCCTTCAGGGACTCCGCGTGGCCGCGCAGAGCGGCCTCCAGGGCAGCGGCGAAGTCAGAGTCCTTCACCCACGGCAGGGCACGCACAGCCGCCCATCCCACCTGCCAGATGTTGTCAGTGATCACCGGCAGCAGGACCCGCAGCCGCTGCCGGCATTCCTCCTGGCCCGTGGTGATCAGCAGTTCCGCGGTCGCTATGACCTCCTGCACCTGGGGATTCCCCGGATTGTAGGCGCAGCGGAAGTGCGCGGGGTCATGCGTCTGCTCGTAGTCCCAGGCTTTCTGGGCTGTCTCAAGGCACTCTTGGGCGAGATCATCTCGGTGGCCGCGAAGCACTCTACTCGCTGCCGCCAGCGCGGCGATCACCTGATATTCCACCGAGGTGTCGCGGTTGGTAAAGGCCCAGCGGTCGTCCTTCTTGCCCGACCGGCCGACGGTCACTTCGTCGCTCGCCAGCGAGGAATCATATACCAGGTTGTCCGTCTGTAGGCCCCAGTCCGACAGCAGGCCGTACTGGCTCCAGTCCCCGGAGATGATTCCCGAGAAGCTGCGGCCCGCCACGCGATAGCCCGAGAGGAGATTCTGGACGCCGTGGGCCACCTGCTGGACGATGTCGGGCTCTCCGTCTGGGCTGTGCAGCTCAACGGATCGCCTCTCCGTATTCACCGTGGTTTGGTCGTGGTCTACGCCGAAGGCTTCCCGCGCCAGGGCCAGAGTGAGGGTCGTTCCGGCCTGTGATCCGGCCGCCAGGTCATCGTCTCCGGCGTCGTGCCAACCCCCAACGTCAAGGTGGGGGATGTGCTCGCCCGGCGCGAATTGAGTCTCAGTCTCCGGCCCCTGGCGGTATCCGTCGAAGTGCTTGTGCGAGGTGGGGGCCTGCAGCGCATCGTCGAGATGACAGACCCCGTGCCAGACCCGGAACTGATCCCGCACGTCAACGTGGCACATCTGGACCGGGAAGTAGGTATCCAATGTTGGCTGCCAGACCCCGCTCTGGAGCACATCCTCAGAAATGCGGAATGGAGGCGTAGTCTGTGAGCCATACCGGATCAGGTAGAGCCCTGGCTGGCGCATCTCGGTAAAATCGAACAGGGCATACTCGAACCGCAGAAACCTACCCCATCTCTTCACCGGCGCAGACATCGCCTCTTGCGTGCTTCCATCGGGGTCTACCCGAAGCAGGGTGGCCTCGCCCAGGTCCTGCACTCGCGGGTCTAACTCGATGATCGCCCGTTTCTGCTGGGCCGGGTGGTAGCCGACCTGGGAGATGCCAACAACCGG
>DAOVEW010000095.1 GCA_030668755.1 Bacillota bacterium
CCCCTGAGGCGCAGGTTGCAGTTGTCGCAGGTGAGCTCGGTCACTTGGAGGGTTTGATGGCAACTTGGACACCTAGCAATCTGTTTTATCATGTTTGCCAATCTCCAGCTTGGGATAATGGCATATCTCTGGTCGTTTGTCAAGCCAGACTTCATAATGTTGATCCGAAGATTAACTATTGTGAAAAGCCGTACGTCAGCCACCGCAGGGGGCGGCACAATACGCCCGCGTGAGTCGGGAGCAGGTGTGGCAGCGGCAGGAAGCTGGCAGGAGGGCCAGGAAGTACGTGCTGGCGGTATCACACGAGCGAGGGAACAGGGATGAAGGTCGGCTTGTACACGATTAGCTTCGCAGGCGTCTGGTATGACGGCCCGTCACTTCCGCTCGAGGAAATCTTCAAGCGCGCTGGGGACATGGGGTTCGATGGTGTGGAGATCGGTGCCAGGCGGCCGCACGCGAGCCCGATGGACCTCGACGGGACGGCGCGGGAGCGGATACGCCGGCAGGCGGCTGAGGCGGGGCTAGAGATCGCTGCGGTCGCGAGCTACAACAACTTCGCGAGCCCGGTTCTGGAGCACCGCGAGAACGAGTTGCTGATGGTGAGAGAGCAGATCAAGCTGGCGCGCGACCTGGGCGCGCCGGTGCTGCGCTTGTTCGCCGCGTGGCGGGGGATCACGCTGCGCGATGGCCACGGCACTTACGACATGACGCGGTGGTACTGGGACCACGGTCATCCGGATGTGACCGGGATAGAACGGTGGCAGTGGGTGACAGCGTGCCTAAGGGAAGTGGCGGAGTTCGCGGGAGAGATAGGGGTGACGCTGGCGCTGCAGAACCACGACCCGGTGATCAGACGGTATCAGGATGTGCTGGATTTCCTCGCGGAGGTGGATTCACCGGCGCTGAAGGCATGTATCGATTGCCCGCTGCTGAGGTCGCAGCAGGACGAGTATGTGATGGAGGCGGTGCGGGCGACGGGCGATCTGGAGGTTCACTCGCACTTCGGAGGTGAGTTCGAGGAGCGCGATGGGGAGGTCACGCAGAGGCCGATCAGGTTCACGGATCGCGAGCCCTTCAACTACCCGGCCTTCGTTGCAGCGCTCAAGGAGATCGGATATGAGGGGTACCTGTGCTACGAGTTCTGTCACCCGTGCCTGGGGGAGAAGCACGAGCTGCTGGGGGTCGAGGCAGCGGCGGAACAGGTGCAACTGGCGCAGCGGTATATGGCGAAGCTGGTGGGATAGCGCGGTTCTTGCGGGTTCGATGGTAGGAGTTCTGTAAGGATGGACTTCCTGGAGCGGCTGAACGCGGTGCTGCACGGCAAGCGGCCGGATCGCGTGCCGTATGCGCCGTACGACAATCTGGTGCCGCGGGGAGATTTCGAACGGGAGCTTCGCAATCGGGGCATGGGGCTGTGCCTGAGGCGGAGGGGAATATGGTCGGAGATGCCGGATGTCGAGGTGGAGCACAGGACAGAGGGCGACATCGCGTACGAGATATACCGAACGCCGAAGGGCAGTGTGAGGGCTGCAAATCGCACGCACGTAGGGCGGATCAGCGATGGGGAGACCATCGAGGCGGAGTGGATGATCAAGGAGGTGGGGGATTTCGAGCCCGTCATCTTCATGGTGGAGAACACCGTATACCACAGGGATTATGAGGGGTTCCTCGCGCACGTGCGGGATGTGGGGACGGACGGGATCGTGCGGTTTGAGGGGACGCAGCCGCCGTACGACTCGACGGAGGCGTACTTCTCGCTGGAGGAGTGGTCTGGGGCGCAGCACGATTATCCGGAGGCGTTTGCGCGGCTGCTGAGTGCGGTGGAGCGGCGGGTGGAGCGGTTTATGCCGCTGGTGATCGAGGGGCCGGGGGAGTTCGTGTCGCTGGGGTCGTTGAGTGGGATCTACGGCCCGAGGCAGTACGAGGAGTACGTGATCCCTTTTTATCGGAGGTGGGCGCCGGAGCTGAAGGCTGCAGGGAAGATACCGGCGCTCCATGCCCACAACTCCAATCTCGCGAGCTTTGTGGATTTGGTAAGGGAGACAGGGATGCCGGTGGTGGAGGCGTTCACGCCACCACCGGTCGGGGATCTATCGCTGGCGGAGGCGCGAGAGGCGTGGGGTCCGGAGGTGGTGATCTGGGTGAACTTCCCGGAGACGATCTTCTGGCACGGGAAGCGGGAGACTTATGACTATACAGTCGATCTGCTGAGGCAGGACGAGGCGAGCGGGCGGCTAGTGATCGGGATGACGGAGATGGGCTCGTACGGGATTACGGATGATAAGAGCGAGCATGTCTTCAAAGAGGGGATGCGGGCGATCGTGGATGCGATCGACAGTGAGGGGGTGTACTGATCGGTGCTGGGCGACAACTCCGGAATACTCACAGCCTGCTTCATGGCGGCGACTCTCCGCCAGAGGCGGATCTGCCTCTGGCATGACTGGTGCGATGCACGCTGCCAGATTCCACTTGCCGCCCAATTCTTGAACTTTCCCCAACCTCCTCCCGCAGGGCGTTACCAGTTAGACGGGGTGGGCTCCGTTGACACTGACTCTGGACACCTGCTAACATACGCGGGCCGGAAGCCAGTTCAGCGAGGTGATTATGGCTCTGATCGAACGGAGGCCGGCCCAGCCGGGCTACCTCCACGTCGTAGGACCGGATGATTCCGATCTCAGCTACGTCGAGTTCGGCCTCCTCAGCCTGTCCGACGGCCAGACTTGGGCGCACACCTTCTCAGGCCGGGAGGCGGTGCTCGTGATCCTCGGCGGCCGCTGCGACGCAGAAGCGGATGGCCGCAACTGGCCGAACATCGGTCAACGGCCCGACGTCTTCGCAGGCCGGGCCACCGCCATCTACCTTCCACCCGACCGCGATGTCAAGCTCGTGGGCCGCGGTGATACGGAGATCGCGGTATGCGCGGTGCCGGCCGAGAAAGGCGCGGAGACCACGCTGATCACTCCCGACCAGGTGGCCAGCGCAGAGCGCGGCCGCGACAACTTCCGGCGGCGGGTGGACAACATCGTCACCCAGAATGTATCGGCACAGCGCATGCTTGTGGGAGAGACGTACAACCCGCCGGGCCTGTGGTCCAGCTACCCTCCCCACAAGCACGACATCCACAGCCCACCCGAGCAGTACAAGCTGGAGGAGGTCTACCACTTCCGCCTGAAGCCCGCGCAGGGCTTTGGCATCCAGCGGGTCTACGGCGACGGACTCGACGAGAGCTATGCGGTCAAGCACGGCGACACCGTGACGATCGGCAAGGGTTATCATCCCGTGGTCGCTGCCCCGGGGTATGACCTCTACTACCTCTGGATACTGGCCGGCGAGGAGCGGATCCTGAAGCCAAGCGAGGACCCCTCTCACGCCTGGGTCGGCCAGAGCTAAGGCGAGGCGCGAAGAATGCAGGAGCCCATCGAGGCCTACTGCCACATCGGTATCGTACATCCGATGGCCTTCCCCGAAGTCCTTCAGGGTGAGGGCCCCATCTTGGACACACTCACACAGGTGGCCCTTGACCCTTTCTTCTCCGCCATCGAGGTGACGTGGATCAAGGACGCGAGCGTCCGCGGCGACGCCGCCCAACTGCTGGCGACCGCGGGTATGGAGGTAATCTTCGCAGCTCAGCCGCCGCTGATGCAGCAGAACCTGAGCCTCTCCGATCCCGATCCGGACCAGCGGCGCAAGGCGGTCGATGCCTGCAAGCAGCTCATAGACCAGGCCTACCAGTTGAGCGCAGCGATACTCGTGGTGCTCAGCGGCCCCGATCCCGGGGAGTCGGCCCGCCCCCAGGCCACGGAGGCGTTCATTGATTCCCTGAAGCAGCTCTGCAATGACGCACAGCAGAAGTCCGGCGAGCGCATGCTGGCGATCTCGCTGGAGAACTTCGATCGCACCGTCGACAAGCGGTGTCTCATCGGGCCCACGCGGGAAGCGGCGGGCATCGCAGAGGCCATCCGGAATGAGTACAGCAACTTCGGGCTCACTCTCGACCTGAGCCACCTGCCGCTGCTGCGGGAGCGGGCGGACGAGGCGGCGCTGGCGGCCGTGGACCACTTGATCCACGTGCATATCGGCAACTGCGTCGTCGGCGATACCTCCCACCCCGCCTACGGCGACCAGCACCCTCGCTTCGGTGTCGCCGGGTCGGCGGTTGGCGTACCCGAGGTGAAGCGTTTCCTCGAAGCCCTCATCTACGCAGGGTACTTCAAGCGGAATACCCCCACGACGATGCCGGTGGTCAGCTTCGAGGTGAAGCCCGCTCAGGGCGAGCGATCCGACCTGGTCATCGCCAACGCCAAGCGGACCCTGAAGCACGCCTGGGCGCAGCTATAACGCAGCGCGAGAGGCGCAGCCGAAGACTCGCAACAGACCAATTTTTTGCAGAAGAGACTGCGATCGGCCGCCAAGGCGGGCGGCTGATCGCGCTGTTCGGAGGAAAGCAAGTCATGGGCAGTCTCCACGCGTTCCACCTCCTGCTGTGCATGGCTGTCGCCATGCTGCTGCTGTGCCTCCAGGGCCAGGCTGAGGCCGGACTGCGCAGCATCTGGGCCGTTGACGACGGCGAGAAGGTCTTTCGCACCAACCTCGAGAGCTCCCTCAAGTCCGGCGAGGGGAACTCAGTCTGGGACGGCGAGAAGGTGCGGCTCTTTGCCGCTCGCAACGAGATCGTCGCCTTCCAGCTCATACTCGAGGCGGACGACGAGGGCGCGGCGGAGGTCAACGTCACGGTCTCCGACCTTACAAAGGGATCGGCCCGCATCCGCGGCAGCCATCCCCTACCTCTGCCCAACAGCTACCTCGGCGTCGGTGTGGAGCTCTTCACGGAGCACTACCTCCACGTGGAGACACCTTCCTGGAACGACCCCGAGGGCGGGTTCTACTGGAGCGCCGCCGCCAATCCCAAGCTGACCGGTTGGATTCCCGATGCTCTCATCCCCTTCTCGGCCAAACCGGGAGTGGGGGGAGCGCCCTTCGACATTGCAGCCAACACCAACCAGGCTATCTGGGTGGATATCTACGTGCCCAAGGACGAGATGTCCGCGGGGCTCTACGCGGGCACGATCCGCGTCTCCGCCGCGCAGAAGCCCGTGGCCGATATCCCGCTCGAATTGGAGGTCCTCGACTTCGCGCTCCCTGACGAGAACCATTACCGCTCGATGGTCTTCTACAGCGATCGCAACATCGCCGCACGGCATGGTCTGGAGCGGGGCGAGAAGCTGTGGGAGATGATCCGCGACTACCACCGGATGGCCCACCGCCACCGCATCGAGCTCATCGGCTCGGGCAGTTGGCAAGAGCTCCAAACCCTGGGAGGAACCGTAACAGGTAAGACTTTCACCCGCGAGCACGGTTACCAGGGCCCGGGGGAGGACGTCGGCAACACGCTCTTTTCCGTCCATACCTACGGCGTGGGCTTTTCCGACCACGAGGAGTCCTACCGGAAGGGATCCGACCGCTGGGCGACCTGGTTCGAAGAGCACGCGCCCGATGTGGAGTATTTCCTCTACCTCATTGACGAGCCCAAGGCGGACCGATTCGAGTGGGTGAGGAAGCGCGCCCGCTGGATACACGACAATCCCGGTCCCGGCCGGAGGCTGCCCGTCTTCGTGACGGTCGCGCCCAAGGATGAGCTCGCGGGCGCCGTCGACATCTGGTGCACAGTCCCCTGCCGCTACCCGCCCGACGCAGTGGAGGCCGCGAAGAAGCGCGGCGAGCGTGTATGGATGTACGCCGGAGTCCGCCCGAACTCGCCTTGCGACATGACCGACGAATACGGCGTCGCCTTTCGTCTCAAGCCATGGGTTGCCCGCAGGAATGGGATCGCACGATGGTTCATGTG